>CAMYNZ010000282.1 GCA_947259865.1 uncultured Desulfobacterales bacterium
TATAAATTAATGCGTTCAATAATGCTCAATATTGGTTTAGCCGGTTGTACCCGTAAAAAAAAGGAATCCATCCGTATTTTAACCGGCCAACGGGCCAACGGGCTCAACGGGTTAACCTATTTTTCCGTGAACGCATTTTGAGGAGGCCTGCAACGCAGTCATTGGGCCTTAGATGGGGTTATGAAACCATTTCTAATCACCTTCGAAAAGCTCGACCCAAACCTGAAAGCGCGCCACTTTATCTGGGCCATAGCGCTTTAGACTAGCAACAATTTCATCCACCGATTTTTGTTTGTCGGTGTCCTGGCCGTTTTTGGAATAAAACTTGTCAGCATAGCAGATGATCTGTTCCTCGATAGAAACCGGAACCATATCACGGGCCGGGAGGGGTAGACCCTGGTGCCGGATATCACTTTCGGTCAAACCAACCCCGACGTGGCGCTCACACACCAGCGCATGCACTGGCAGGCCGATTTTTTCTAAAATTTTGCGGCCCAGGTAACCGTGCTCAACATAGAAATTTTTACCAAAACAGCCCAATTCCGGTGAATTCGTCAAAAAAATTCCAATGTCATGCAGCTGGGAAGCCTGTTTTAAAAACGTCTGATCCGGTTTAAGATGGGCCAATCGGTTGGCAATCGCTAGCGCCTTATTCGCAACCTGACGGCCATGCTTGATAAGAATATTATAGGCCCTGGAATCCTGCTCGTAATACCTGGTTATAATCTCTATTGGTTCCATATATAGCGCACGCTGTCAGTGCCCTGTTTCCCGGCACCCGTATTTATTAAGACAATGGGGTAATTTTCTGTTCTGAAGCGAGCAATTTTCCGTAAGATCAAGGAAAGCAAGGGTTTGTGCGGAGGCATACATCAGAGTATGCCGCACAAACAAATCCTGCAGATTGACCCCAGAGGAATATGCTCTGCATTCCACAGGGCAAGCGCAGAGTTTGCGGGAAAGGGCCGCTTGAGAGCAGAAAATTTATATTTGTTTAGCCAGCAGAACCCCCTCAATAAAAGGATCGATCTCACCGTCCAAGACTGCATTGACATTTCCGACTTCAAGGTTTATGCGGTGATCCTTTACCATTTGATAGGGATGCAGGACATAGGACCGTATCTGGCTACCCCAGGCGATGTCGTTTTTACTTTCGTGGATTTCACGGGTCTTTTCATCCTGTTTTTCTTTTTCATCCTGATAAAGCCGGGATTTTAAAACCTTCATCGCCATATCCTTGTTTCGGTGCTGCGATTTTTCCTGCTGGCACTGGACAACGATGCCGGTCGGAAGATGGGTGATGCGAACTGCGCTGCTGGTTTTGTTTACATGCTGCCCGCCGGCCCCCCTGGCCCGATAAGTATCTATCCGCAAATCTTTATCTTCTATTTCTATCACAATTTCTTTGTCCAGCTCCGGATAAACAAAAACCGAGGCGAAAGAGGTGTGCCGTTTTCCCCCGGCATTAAATGGAGAAATCCTTACCAGTCGATGTACACCTGTTTCAGCTTTCAAATAGCCGTAGGCATAGTCACCACTGGCAGTAAAGGTGGTGCCTTTTATACCGGCCTCGTCTCCCGGCTGTAAATCAATTAATTTGGTTTTAAATCCTCTTCGTTCAACCCAGCGGCCATACATCCTGAAAAGCATCTCGGCCCAGTCCTGGGCTTCAGTTCCGCCGGCTCCGGCATTGATGGACACGATGGCATTATTTTTATCGTTTTCTCCATCCAGCATCAGATCGAGGGAAAGTTTGCTTAGTTTGCGGTCAAGGATCTGCAATTGCTGCGCCACTTCGTCCAAAGTATCGCTATCCGATTCTTCTTCAGCCAGGTCCAGCAGTATTTCAGTTTCTTCAAGGTCGCCCGCCAGCTGTTTAAATCTATCAACCTTGCCGGACAACAGCGTTCTTTCTTTAAACAGAACCTTTGAGTCCTCGGGATTGTCCCAGAAGCCATCTTTGGCAACCAGCTTTTCAATCTCTTTCAGTCTCTTTTCTATGCCGGGAAGGTCAAAGATAACCTTTCAGCTGTTCCAATTTAAGATTAAGCTCCTTGAGGGTTTGTTTTAGTTCGGCAGACATATTCTTACCTCCTGTGATTTTGCTTCTTGAACTTAAGCATTTTCATGAATATTGCAAAAAGGCTGATCGCCAGGCAAAGCCGGGCAAACAGGTCGCCGTAGCGGGTATAGAACGTGACATTGTTCAAAAACGGAACATTTCTCGTTAAAGCAGCATCCGTGAACAGTTGCGTCGAAGCCGGTACCCGGCCCACCGGGTCGATAAAACCGCTGATACCCGTATTGGCCGCCCGTATGAGGCTGCGTTTGTTTTCCACCGCCCGCAGGACCGCCATGGAAAAATGCTGGTAGGGCGCACTGGTTCGTCCATACCAGGCATCATTGGTGATGTTCACCAGAACGGCGGCGCCATTTTTGGTCACGGCCCGGGAAAGTTCGGGAAATATAATTTCATAACAAATCAAAACGCCCAGCTTATAATCATTCCAGGCCAGGGTCTCCCCCTTTTTGCCCGGCACAAAATCACCCACCTGAGCCACTATTTTCCCAATGAAAGGAAACCATTTCCTGAGCGGCACATACTCACCGTATGGCACGAGGTGAGCCTTGTCATATTTACTGATGGCCTTACCGTCAGGACCTATTAAGTACGCGCTGTTATAATATTCTATGCGTTTGTTTTTTTGAGTAAAAGAAGGGCTGCCGATCAGATAATGCACGGCGATTTGTCGGATTCCCTTTAAAACCATGTCAGAAAGCCGTGCGTCATGCAGAAAATAAAACGGCGTCGCGGTTTCAGGCCACACGATCAGTTTCGGTTTTTGATCGTCAGCCAGGCGGGATAATCGGGTATACTTCCGTATGGTTTCAACTTGAAAAGCCGGATCCCATTTCAGCGACTGTTCGATGTTACCCTGAACGACGGCGATCCGCTCAGATACGGAGTTCCCGGCCAGGCTGTCTATCGATTTAATTCGAAAGGCGCCGTAAACCCAGGCCGCACTGATCATTACCACAACTGCCATTGATGCAGCGATCATGCCGCGTCTGGTAAACGGGGACGGGTGCCTATCGCTCGCGGTCAAATACAGATAAACCTGATAAATTGCGACGTTGGCCAGCACAATCAAATATGATATCCCGAACACGCCAAACATATCTGAAATCTGTATGATGTGCAATGCGCGATACTGAGTGTAACCCATTAGCTCCCAGGGAAATCCGGTAAACAGGAATGAGCGGATGTATTCCAGTGACACCCACAGGGCCGGGATCAGAAATAGACAGACAGCCGGTTTGGTATGCAACCGGGTGGCCAGGGCGGCAAAAGCGATCATGTACAGCGCCAAATAGGTGGCCATCAAAAATAATACCGGGATAGAAAGATACCAGGGCAAATGCCCGTAGGTCTGCATCGTATAGTATAGCCAGTAAACCAGTGTCAGGTAATGTATCAATCCCGCTGTCAGCCCGAGGCGAATGCGGTCTATCCATGTCAGGTTTTGAACGGCGATCAGCAGCGGCACGAGCGCACACCAGGCCAGCCAGTCAAGATTGATGTTTGGAAAAGCCCCGGTTAACATCAATCCGCTCAGTCCGGCCAGCCCAATTTTTTGCTTGTTGATAGTGTCCGCTTTCATTTTTACCTTGCTGCAATAATGAATAAGCCCCACGGGACACGGCAGTATCCCATTAAGTTTTGATCCCAATTGTCGATATATCACTCAGCCTTAGTATTCTTGCTTTACGCAAATGGCGGTCCCTGGGTCCCATGATATTAAAATATGGCGTTAATTTATTCAAGTGGGATTTTTCCCGTAATGGAATTTGAAGTGGTTTCAAAACCTCAGATTAGGCTCAAGAGCAAGGCGCAAAAAGCGGTTAGCCGGTTTAGCCCGTTCAAAACGGGATGCTATCTTTTTTTAGGTTTTTACCGGCCAACGGGCTAACGGGCCAACGGGCCCAACCCTTTATTATGTGAGCATTTTGAAGAGGTTTGCAACGCAGCTATTGGGTCTTAGATGGGGTTTTGAAACCACTTCTTGTCTTTTTATTGACTTACAGTTACCCCCTCAATATAGTCGAAGAGGCAGACAAGACAAACCTGCTTCAGGTACCCGATAACCGCAGCGGTTGCCTATAAACGGTAATTTTTTAGAATTCAGGTTTATGGTTTTTAGGTTATAGCAAATTGAGCAGGAGATCTATCCGATGGAATTAAAAACACACTTGACGGAAGCCTGGTGCTCCCCTCGTTATTCTGACGCTGGTCATGTTTCTGGTTTGGTTTCTGTCTTTCGGGATTCTGGTGCCCGTTACCTTTGCCGGTTATATTTACTCGATTCTTTTGATGCTCAGGCAAGGCCGGGAACCGAAAATTCAAGACCTTTTTTCACAACTAAACCTGTTTCTGCCGCTGCTTGGATTTGCAATCATTGCCTGCATCATCACTGCGATAGGATTTGTCTTTTTGGTTTTTCCCGGTATTCTTGTTGCCCTGATCATCGCATTTGTGTGCTTTTATATGATTCCTTTGATGGTCGATAATGAATTAGGTTTATTTGAAGCCATAAAAGAAAGTTATTCCCTGGCAATGCAGGATAATTTTTTTGATCACATCGTGGCGGTGATCATATTTATCGGAATGATTGCCGTTGGCAGTTCTGTATTTATCGGGTCGCTTTTTACACAACCGCTCGCTACGATTTTCCTGCTCTCGATTTATGGAGAAAAGATCCGTCTGAGACCGGCAAACGGTGACCGGCCGAAGGAATAATCGAGCACTTAGATTGATGATCCCCGTATGAACCCCACACCCGTTCAAAGGCATCAGATAGCCTACTTTATTTCTCCCCACGGCTTTGGCCATGCAACCCGAGCCGCTGCTGTGATGGAAGCCCTTTATAAAATACAATCTTCTATTCGGTTTGAAATTTTCACCAAAGTCCCTGAACTATTTTTTGAAGACTCCTTTGAGGCTCCCCACACCTATCATTCGGAATTAACCGACATCGGTCTTGTACAGGAAACATCCTTAAAGGTGGATCTGGATGCAACCCTGCGTAATTTGGACAGTTTCTATCCATTGAGAGCAGCGCGCACAAACCGCATGGCTCAGCAATTGACAGCTTCAAATTGTGATCTGATAATTTGCGATATCGCGCCCTTGGGTCTGGTCGTTGCCCGGAAAATGGGGATTCCATCCGTTCTGGTCGAAAATTTTACCTGGGATTGGATTTATCGGAGCGACTCGACTCTAAACCAAAAGATTCAAAATCAGGTGGACTATCTTGGGCGCATATTCGATGCAGCAGATCACCGTATTCAAACCGAACCGGTGTGCAGCTATCAGGATGCTGACTTATTAACCCGACCGGTGAGCCGTAAAATAAGAATGCCGGCTGAAAGCTTTCGCCGGCAATTTGGACTTCCTTTGGATAAAAAGGTTGTGCTGATCACCATGGGGGGAATCACTGAACACTATACCTTTTTGGATGCATTAAAATCTCAAAACGATGTGTATTTTATAATTCCGGGTGCTTTCAATTCCGTGGAGCTGTGTGATAATTTAATTTTATTACCGCATCCTACCCAATTATACCATCCGGATTTAATTAATGCCGCGGATGCTGTTATCGGCAAGGTAGGCTACGGTACCCTCGCAGAAGTTTACTGGGCAGGTGTTCCATTTGGCTATATTTCTCGTCCGAATTTTCGTGAATCCGAAAAATTAGCCCGGTTTATTAGATCGGAAATGCCGGGTCTGCCGATTCTGGAATCGGACTTTCACAGCGGCGGTTGGATTCCGACCCTTCCGAAACTTTTAAGTTTATCAAGGATGCAAAGGCGGGGTCCCAACGGCGCTTATCAGGCGGCTGTTTATATCCGAAACCTTTTATCAGATTAGATCTTAAAACCCAAAACTTAAAACTGGCCAATTCGAGGCCCTTCGAATTCATCCAGGTCAGCATTTGAATGGATAAAAATGGTAGTAGCAATATCCCCCGGGGTCGCCATACATTGTCTCCGTTTCAGCCATACACTGACCGATCATATTTTTGGATACCTCTTCATAATCCGGGCGGGTTTCCTCTTCCTTTTTGCATTTCAGGCATATGGGCTGATGATCGTAAACGGATAGCACCCGCTTGGACGCCGCGTCCAGGTTTTCTTCGCAACGGCTGCACGTGATGGCACAGGCCAATTCTTTTTCCCAATCTTGACTCATTTTAGTGAATTCCTTATCTCTCGTGATGGTTCCCCTCAATTGTTGATCGCTTCGCCGTTCACTAAATGATTTTGCCGCATTTATCAAGTTAAAATTCGATTCCAACTGTATCCGGGGTCAGGGGATATTGCGAATCCCGGCCCCGATTGATCTGGCAAAGCGGTTTCTTATTGATATATTTATTGTTAAGATTGTGGGATACAACTACAAATGCCATAGTATGCTAATCGTGATGTTTCATTCCATCTTACAGAATTAGGAGGTCGATCAAAATTGAAAATAATTCTTACAAACGACGATGGCATTGGTGCACCCGGTCTTGAAGCGCTGTTTCAAACCCTCAGATCGATAAGCACCCCAATTATTGTGGCACCGGAACAACCCCAATCGGGTATATCCCATAGCGTTACCACTCGTGCACCAATCAGTATTAACCGGTTAGATGAAAATCGTTTCAGCGTTGGCGGAACACCGGCGGACTGCGCCCGTATCGCTATAAAAGAGATCGCAACCGATGCGGCCTGGCTGATTTCAGGCATTAATCCGGGCGCCAACCTGGGTTCAGATGTTTATCAGTCCGGCACGGTTGCGGCAGCCCGGGAAGCTGCGATCTTAGGTTATCGGGCCATCGCTGTTTCTCAATATATAGCTAAGGACTGTCAGATCGACTGGGACATCACCAGAGATCAAGCCCAATCGGTATTATATATGTTGTTGGGAAAAGATCTTACCCGGGGCTGTTTCTGGAATGTCAATTTGCCGCATCCGCTGGTAGCTGATGTTGATCCAGGTGTTGAGTTTTGCCGCCTTGATATTCTTCCTCACAAATACAATTATCGCAAAGAAGGTAATAATTATGTCTACGATGGCACCATTCACGAACGCCCGCGGGATCAGGGAAAAGATGTGGATGTATGCTTCAGCGGGAATGTTTCAATTTCCCGGTTAGCGATCCAAACGGCAGCAGGTGACGCGCTTAAAAAATAAAAAAATGGAGAGATACCCATGGAGGATTTAAACGACCAGGATATATTGACAAAAGTGACCCGCTATAATCTGATTCGAAACGAAAGAATGATTTATATCGATGTCCATCAAAGGCTATCCGGGAAATTAGCCGGTAATTTTCTGGCAGTACCGAATTTAATAAATATAGTTGCCCAGCAGGAATATCAGGGTGTCGGTGACACCCAAACCGAGGCTTTGCAAGACTGTTTGTCCAGAATCAAAAATATGGATGTTGAGACTATTTTTCCCGATAAGTAATACGGCAAAATTGAGTTTGTCTGCAGCTTCCTGGTTTAGCCCGTCCCCACCAATCGCTCATCCAGCTTTTCTGCAATCCCCATGGCTTCTTGCCAGTTCGGGATCCCCTCCCGTCCGCCGTATTCCCGGCATGAAAGCGAGGCCACCGCCACTGAAAACTTCACGGCCTTGGACAACTCATATTTTTTGCTGACAGCCAGCGCAAATGCTGCGTGAAAATTATCGCCGGCGCCGATGGTGTCTCTGACATCAATTTTCGGCGCCGCGATGTGATATAGGCTGTTCTGTAATATATAATAGGCACCTTCGGCACCACGGGTGACGATTAACTCGCCGTTGATCGTTTTTTTGAGCTTCAATATTTTTTGGGGCAGCGGCAAATTCCCCAGCCCGGACTCGTTTGAATCCAGAAAATCCGAGGATGGAATAAAAAAATCGGCCACCGCCATCATATCCTCAACGCCATGCCGCCATCTTTCGCAATCATATACTATTTTGACACCGTTGTTTATAACAGACTTGATAGCTTTGCCGAGATAGGTAACCTCGGGATCGAGCAAAGCGGTCCGCGTTTGGGTCAGCAAATTTTTAAGGGTGCTGTTCAACCGTATTTTCGGCAGGGTGTGGTGCTCATAGATTATGGTCCTGTTTCCGGTAGATTGTGTCACAAAAGCATAGGCAATGGGGGTTTTTCCATTGGCAACAATTTCCACCCAATCCGTATCCACTCCAAATTCTTTCAGACGCTTTAAACAAATCTTGCCGGCCGCATCGTCACCCAACTTTCCGATATAGGCCACTCCGCCGCCAAGCCTTGCTATGCAGCAGGCTGCGGTGCCGCCCTGGCCTCCACCTTCCACCAATTTGAATGCCAGTGGAACCTTTTGATTCTCTTTCGGAAAGTTGTCAACAATGGCAATATTGTCCAGACAACTGCGGCCGATAACCAACACATCTGTTTCTTGCATTATGTTTTGGTCCTGAATGGGTTTGAAGTATTTATCTATAAACTAAACCGTAAAAGGCGGAACGGAAAGGGTTCAGGGTTCAACGTTGAATTAAGGATTATATCTGTTTTTTAACTTTGAACCAACAACTGAAAACGAGCGTTTATTCCAGAGTGTCTCAGATACTGGATCCTGGATGCTTGATGCTGGATAAAAAAAGATAATTACCTTTCAATA
Source organism: uncultured Desulfobacterales bacterium (assembly GCA_947259865.1). The sequence goes on from CAMYNZ010000282.1 coordinate 8,701, forward strand.
TCCAGTATCCCCGCCCGCCTCGCCTGAATGCGAAGCCGATGGCGGGCAGGCAGAAACCGGTATCCAGCATCACCTCCATAAGAGTATCCCCCTGAGTTACCAATGTTTCCTGCCACAAAATTCAAATAAATCACAATTTATGAATAACATTTTTGACGGGACAGGAAAAGGGAGACATTCATCGTTTATGGGCCCGCACTTTCTCATTATTCCCTGAAAATTCTAACCCATTTCATACTCCCTTTTCCCGCAACTTGGTGATGTCAGGTCATTCGTTCGTTACCTGGACTTTTTGGGCTTGTTTTTTTTCTTTGTGGCTTCCTTACTTTCCTGCTTTTGCCCAACACATCCGCAGCCGCAATCTTCCTTTTTGCCGGCCATGTTCATCACCTCCTTTCTGTGGCATGATTCATTCGATATGCGCACAATCCGTTTCCGGAGTTTGGAGTAAGTATTTTAGCAATCACTTAAATGATAAAACAAAAAAAATTTAACCAGTGGACTCTAATTCTTTAATTCTTTCACGGACATTGCTCAACTCGGTGTTCATTTCCTTTTCATATTTTTTAAGAGCGTTCAGCTTTGCATTGTCCATGGCTTTTTCCC
>CAMYNZ010000283.1 GCA_947259865.1 uncultured Desulfobacterales bacterium
TACGACCCCTTATGCATGAGTTTGCACGATGCAGTCGCTGATGATTTATGCAGCGACCTCGTCAAAAAACTCCCCGACCCCTGAGTTATTTATATATTACTGAATGAAACTTTTTGACTGCATCAATTAAGAGAGGAACAATATGAAAAAAAGGAGAAGAAGGTGGGATACGCTTGAAGGGGTATTGGACGAAGTATGCGCAATGCTCAAACAGGGTGTTGCCCGTTTCAATGATCCGTTTCATTGGCCGGTACTGGGCACCACTGGAAAAGATGGCAGCAGTTTACGCACGGTTATCTTGCGACAGTTCATATGGCCCGAAAGGATCCTGGTTTGTCACACAGACGCTCGCGCCCCTAAAGTGCAGGAAATATCCAGTTTCTCCAGGGCCAGCTGGCTTTTTTATCATCCGAAAAAAAAAGTTCAATTAAGGATTTCAGGGTCTGCAACCTTGCATCTGTATGATCAATTTGCCGACCGGCAATGGACAAATACCAGAATAACCAGCCGCCTCAATTATTGCGCCGGCCAGCCCCCGGGTACCCCAATCGACAGGCCGTCGTCCGGATTACCCGATTTTTTACGCCACAAAGTCCCGACCCTGGCGCAAAGTGAAAGCGGTCGTAAAAATTTTATGGTAATTGCCGGTCGAATCGAATCGATGGATTGGTTGATTTTAAAGGTATTGGGTAACCGGCGTGCCCGTTTCGATTGGAATGAAAATGAATTGAACGCCGAATGGCTGATCCCCTAAAAACGCTGTATCTCCGGGAACCCTCCTGCCACTGTGCAGCGTAAAAAAAATCGGGGTACAGCTTGCAAATCTTTGATCTTCTCGTCCCCCATACTAACCGCCCAAATGGCTTGCCCGCTAACATCTTTTGTGCTATCAAATATGGGTTATGCTAAACGGAAGAACCGAATGAAAGGAATAGAAAAACATGAGACTTAAAGTCTGGGGCCTAATCAGTATTCTCGTCGGTCTATTCTTCACAACCCTGGTCTGGGGACAAGTGGAGGTGCCTGAAGAAATAAAAAAAACAGCGCCTATCTATAAGGGTGCGAAGGTTTTACAAGCGTTTCAATTTCAAGAAGGCTCCCAAGTTATCCTTGAGGTGACCGCGAGTCCCAAGCAGGTTATCATCTATTATAAAGACACCATGCAAAAAAAAGGTTGGCAAGTAGTTATGGAGATGAATATGCAAGATAGCTCCATGTTGAATCTGGCCAAAGATGATACGACCCTGGTGGTCAACGCTAACTCTGATAAAAAAGGAAAAACCATGGTTCAGCTAGTCTTGCAGCGTAACAAATGAAGACTGGCTTTGCGCTGTTTCCGTCCGGCATGAAAGTAAGCAATCATTCAGGTTGGGATCGCAATTTTTCTGAAATAGCTGAAACCCTATCCCTCTCTTCGTTCCCAGATGCTATCGATGGCTTCTTGCGCGGTTTCGGTCTGAGGCGATTTATTATCGATCAGCTCCAGCAGAAATGCTTCAGACTCTGAGCCACCGATATTTCCCAAGGCGCTGATGGCGGCAACCAGAATGCCGTCCTGTTCCGAATCGACAGATTTTTTTAGCCGCTTTAAAAGACCTTTTTCCTGCTGGGTAATTTTCCGGGCCATTTCCAGGATCGTAACTTCAACTTGATCCAGACGGGGTAGGTCGGTCCGAGCGCCGATGGCCCGGATTAGTTGAGTTACCTTGTGGGCGTGCTTGACGGCCGCCTCTTTTTCCTCGGGAGGCTCGGCTTTTATCATTACAAGAAGTTTCAGTAAAGACGCTTCAGAAAGCGAGGTAAGATCACTGAGGGCTGTGGTAGCCCGCCAACGAACTTTATCATCCTCGTCACTCAAAGCGGCAATGATCAATTGCTCCGCATCGCCGGCTTTCAAACTGACGGCCGTATTCAGAGCTTGATCCCGAACTCTGGGGTGCGAGTGACGCGATAGCCTTCTTGCCCGGTCAATATCATCGTCTCCATGACCCACGGAACCGAGAACCCGCAGCGCATTTTTTTGAATATGCCACTTCTGTTCAGTGTCGTCCAGCACTTCCACAACCCAATGCCGCGCTAACTCACCTTTTTTGATCAAGGCATCCGTAGCTGCTTTATGTGCGCCCTGATCATCACTTTCCGAGAGAATCTTGCCCAGTATTTCAACGCCCAGGTAACCGGATCTCTGCGTGATTTCATCGATTGTTTGCCGCTGGGATTCCTCAGTGTTCAGGTATGCCGAGGCGAGTCCATCTTTTATGTCCTCATAAATAAAATCCACCGGATCCGAAGCTAAACCGGTTTTTTCTGAAGGTAAGGGGGCCTCTTTTGCGGCTTTATCGACTGCTTTGGTAATGACAAGCAGGACCGGCCAATCTTGATGTTCAATAAGTAACGGGGCCGCCCGCTTGAAAAATTTTAACATTACAACGGCATCGTCCACGGATTCAGCCTTCAGTATTCTGTGGGCGTGGTGCTTAACGTGTGCCCGAACATCTTCCGCCATTTTCATGGTATTTATCACGTATTGTACATCCGGCGGAAGCTCTTCAAAGGCTAAAATTTCATTGTGATACAGCTGCTCAAAAAAGCTTATCGCGCCGGGGGCATCTGCCAGGACCAGCCTCCTTGCGACCCACTTCAGAATCCGTTTGACGTTCGTAATACGCCGTTCGAGAACTTCATTGAAAGGGTGTTCCTTCCAGGCGTTTTTGAGTTGATCCAGCTCTTTGAGTATGCTTTTTGAAGTCGGCAGAAGGGTCTGCTCGGGGAATGCGTCAATGATGGCTTGCTCAATTTCCTGGGTTTGCATATTCTCGACGTGGGTGGCGACAATATAACAATTGATAACGAGGTCTTTTAGGAATTCGGGGTGCGTTAATGGGCGAATAATGTCTTGAATGATTTGCAGTTTTAAATTGGTGATGGCCTCATCGGATTTGCCCTTGAAGATAGGCAAGAGTTTCAAATCCTTGGCCAGGCGCTGGATAGCCATCTCTACTCGCCAGGGAATATTTTGCTCGATAGCAATCATATCGTCCATAAACACTGTTGATATTTCGGTAATCCCATGCTCGGCCAGGGTGTGGGATAAAAGTTCACCCACCTTGACCTTTTCACCCCGGTCTGACTTGGGATCACCCATGATGTCCACAAATTTTTCAAAATTTTCAAGCGGCATATTCTTTTTAATCGCAAAACTTATCAATCCTTTGCGTTTAAAATATTCCCGCAGTTTGGGAACGAATAGCTCCGACTTTCCGGCTCCCACTAAAATTCGCACATTTACGGGTTCGTCCAGTATGCCCGTGATTAATATATCGGCTTTGCCGCCGGCCTCTTGGAGGGTGATCATGATTTCCTCGGAATCGACCAGAGAATTTTGCAGTGCTTCATGGAGACCGCGCTTGGCATTCTGCGAGCCGGGATGGTCTGAAGCATAATAGCCGCTTCTTAAAATGGCCTTGGTCAGGTCCATGAGAAAGTCACCGGCCGGTTTTACTTTTTCACGTTCCTGGGCAGACAGATTCTTTTTTTCAGCCAGCGGCGGCTCAGTTGTTTCAGGCGCTTCTATTACGTCCCTTTCGCTGCTTACTTTCTCTTGTGCCAGTGCCTCTTTGATCCAATCCAGCGACAGTGCTTTATCATCTTCCTTCTTTTTGGAGGATTCAACGTCTTCGGTTTCACTATCATTTGGAGGAAGTGCTTCTTCTGCGGGCTCAGCTGTTTTTATTTTTTTGCCTTTTCTGGTGGCTTTCTCACCGATAATTTCCACCTGAATCTTTTTTGCTTTGGTTGCACTTGCGGGATCAGCAGCGGTTCCATTTTTGTATAATACCTCTGCGTCAAGAGAAATGGATGCAACCGGATCTTCCTGCTCTTTTTTATCTTTTGGCGGGATCGGGGGTTTATCTATTATTTTTTCGGGAGTGTCCCGGGAAGCAGCTGTCTTTGAGGGTATGCCAAGAATGTTTCGGTATTCTTCATTTTCACCAAGGATGGCGTCCAGATTTTTCAGGATGTCTTCAAAATCGCCAAGTATGACGACCAGCATTCCTTGCGGTTTTTTAAAACGATCGGCTGCCTGGGCGTCTATCGATAGAGCGACACGACCATCAGCCATAAAGACCTGATCTATTCCGGATAAATTAAATTTCAGTCTAAGCCTGGAACCCGCTGGCAAGGGCTTTTTAGATCGAAGAAATATTTTTCCTTTTTTGAACTGCGCATAGTCTCTGCTGAATCGTTCGACGGAACCGTAGTTGAGTTTGATAGTATTTATTGCCAATTTCAACCTCTTGGGCTAGGGATAAAAATACCTAGGCGCTTTTTTGGCAATGATAAAGGTGGTGGTATCTGCAGTGGCAGTCAACAGCACCTATTTACCGAACAAAAAAATAAATACCACCCTAATTGATACTTATTACTCATTCTGTTTTCTTCTAATAATTATAGGGGATTAGCCGAAAAGTGTCAAGAAACACGGTAACCGGCACTGTCGAATACAATCTTAGCGGTTGGGTTGATGACTGGAATACGAGCGGTGATCGGCGAATCCATTTCCATCAAAATACACTTTCATTCACGTAAGCTTTGCGTTACCTTACGCTTTTGAAGGCAGGGTTATCCGGAAAGCTATATAAACAAAAAAGGGAGGAGCATATGGCCCATGACATTCTAAAACTAAAAAGCGTCCATTCCACCATAGGGTATTCCCATGCAGCCAAAGCGGGTGACACACTGTATATTGCCGGTCAAATCGCACAGGACGTGAATGGCAATTTGGTGGGTAAAGGGGATTTCGAAGCCCAGGTCCGTCAGGTATTTACAAACTTGAAAAACATAATGGCGGAAGCCGGCAGCAGCCTGCAGCACATCGTGAAAATGACGACCTTTCTGACCCATTACAGCTATATTGAAACGTATCGAAGTGTCCGAAACGAATTTTTTTCAGAACCCTTCCCACCCAACACGCTGCTGATAATAGGTAGTTTAGCGCTGCCGGATTATATGGTAGAGGTAGAGGCGATTGCGGTACTGGACTAAAAAGCTATCTCAAAAATACATCTAACGTTCAATTACGGTGTTGCGGACCTTCTCAAAATGCTCACATACTCCCGTGTATGCTCCGCTAAATCTGTTTAACGGTAAATAAAGGACACTTGCACCGGAAAGCGATTTGGCTTCGCATATTGGGCAGAATCTATTGGTAATTTGTAGGGTAGTCAAGGGACACCATTGCTGTAAAGTGTGTCGAATAATTTTTCCACCATGTCCACGATACGGGGGCCTGTGCGGCAGGTTAAGCTGCAGTCAAATGCAAACACTTTCCCCAATCGGACGGCTCTCAATGACTGCCACTCCGGTCTTTGGCTGATACCCGCAATTGAGTTGAGGTCAAAGCCGCAACTAAAAACAACTTCCGGGTTCCATTGACGCAGCCGGGTCAAGGTTATCTTGGGATAGGCCTCCGGAATCGAGCCGGTCACATTTTTTCCGCCGGCCCTGCTGATGATGTCATATTGAAAAGACAACGGTCCGGCGACATGAAAGCGGTCATCCTCCAGATCCAGGATCCGGGAAACGGTATATCGGTTTTCGATGGCAATAGCGCTCACGGCGGCATCCACTGCCGCCAGACGCGCTCGCAGATTGTCTACCAGATTTTCCGCGCCTTTTTGGGCGCCCAGCAGTTTGCCGATCCGAATCATATCGTTGAGGGCCTCGTCAACAGAAACCGGATTTACAAGAATAACCCGCATATCTTCCGATTCCAGCGTGCGCTTCAACTGGTGGTGGGCGGTCTGCAACCCCAAAACTAAATCGGGTTTCAATGAAAATATTTTCTCCAGGTCCGGATCGAACCAGCAAGCGACATGGGGCCGCTGATTAACCTCTTTCGGATAGTCGCAGCTGTCCGTAACCCCAACCACGCGATGTCCTAATTCAAGGGCGAAGAGGGTCTCGGTCAGCGAAGGGGTAAGAGAGATAATTCTTTCCGGCAATATTTTTTTTACGGGCATGTCATTCCTTAACGGGTTGTTGCCCAAATCTTTTCAAACCCCACCAAGACTTTTTGTGAAAATTTAAGGGTTTGAATCTGGCGGCCATTCCTGAAGTGAAACCGGCTACCTTCGAAGGATTCTGATCCAGCGCCACACGTTCAGCAGGCCGGCCAAGGCATTGGCAACATAGGTCAGTGCGCAGGCCAGCAGGATTTTTCTGGCCGCCGGAATATCTTCTTGCGGGATGTATTTGCCGGAGGCCAGCAGCGGCATCGCACGATTGAAACTGGCATCAAATTCGGTCGGCAGCGTCAGCAGGTGAACGAGCAGCGGGATGCACAGCGTTGCCAGCCCACCTGCGAACACCAGCAGTCCGGCCGCCGGAATGCGCGTAATCACCGCCAGCAACGGAACCGCCAGGCGGTGGCCGC
>CAMYNZ010000284.1 GCA_947259865.1 uncultured Desulfobacterales bacterium
TAATTGAGCGAAAGTCGAGGTCGAAGATCCGCCTCTGGAGGAGTGCGCCATATCCAAGGCGTCCAGGGGTGAAGTCGTAGTAAGCTACTGCGAACCCTTGGCAACCAGCCAGAGGCTGACAAGCGCAGGAGATGGCGTGCCATCGGCTTTCCCGAAGGGGAAACAAAATGGAAATAAAATAATAAAATCCTTATTTCACTTATTGTCGCAATATAATTATCGGCAAATATCTCCATACACTTCGTCAATCTTGCGTTTACAAAGCTTTTCCATTTTGGTTACGCTCAATTGGGGTAGAAGAAAATGCTGTAATATACTGTCGAATGAATCATAGACCAAAGGAAAATGTAATTGCATAATGTAATCCAAAACAGGCTTAACCGCTTAAAGTTATCGCTGAATAGAAAAAACCTTGATGCTGTTGTGGTTCTTGTTGCAGAAAATCGTCGCTACCTCAGCCATTTTACAGGTGAGGACACCCAGTTTGATGAATCAGCCGGGGCTTTGATCATAACAGACACCGAACTGATATTGGCAACCGATTCCCGCTATGATCTGCAGGCGAGACGGGAGTCACCCCAATATGAAATCCTAATATACAAAGAGGGCTTGGCCAAGGCCCTGCCCCCGATAGTAAAGCGACTGGGGCTAAAAAATCTCGGTTTTGAAAGTGTCCGCATGTCATACAAGCAACATAGTGAGATCCTGAAAGAACTGGATAAAGCTGCCCTGGACGTCAAACTGGTGCCCACCGAGAACCTGGTGGAAGATTTACGAACGATCAAAAGCAATCCCGAAATTGATGCCATCAAAGCGGCGCTGGCAATCGCCGAGTCGGTCTTCAGCGATTGTCTGCCGCTCGTTCAACCGGGAGTGACCGAAAAGCAGCTGGCCTGGACCATGGAAAAACGGCTGCGCGAGGCCGGGGCCGACAGCCTTTCCTTTCCCACAATCGTGGCGTCAGGACCAAACAGTGCTTTGCCCCATGCTATCCCGGGCTCGCGAAAAATCAAAGCCGGGGAACCGGTGCTATTCGATTGGGGCGTCAAACTCAACGGCTATTGCTCCGATATATCTCGAACCGTGGTCATCGGGACGCCGGATGAAACGTTTAAAAAAGTATTTCAAACCGTTTTGGATGCCCAGCGCCTGGCGATTGAGGCGGTTAAACCCGGGGTTAGTTCCAAAGCGGTCGATGAAATAGCAAGAAACTACATCCACGCGAAAGGTTTCAGGGATAAATTCGGCCATGGACTTGGGCACGGAACGGGTCTTGCCATTCACGAATCGCCGCGTTTAAGCCCGATCAAAGATACCCCCCTGGAAACCGGCATGGTGTCCACCATCGAACCCGGAATATACCTGCCAGACTGGGGAGGCGTTCGACTCGAAAATATGATCGTTGTACGTGATGAAAACGCCGAGATTTTAAACCAGCTCGATCCCGCAAATTACAGGATCGAAATTTGATGGGAGCCTGATATTTGCAATCCATTGACGATCTGGCGGACCGTTTTTTTAATTATCTGCTGGTTGAAAAAGGTCTGTCCGTAAAAACATTAGAAGCATACGGCAGCGATATTGCCCGCTATCTTTCATTTCTGGATGAAAAAGGCATAAAACATATTGTCGATGCGGATACAGCCGTTATCCTGAAACACCTCATAAGGATGCGCGATGAAGGCTTGGGGGCCAGATCGAGAGCCAGGCATCTGGTCACGATCCGCGGTTTTTATAAATTTCTGGTGCAGGAAAAAATCCTTCAACGTGACCCCGCAGAACTTGTTGACCTGCCCAAAAGCAGCCTCAATTTACCCCATGCTTTAACTGTCGAAGAGGTAAAACTGTTGCTGAAAACGCCTGACCGCATCAAACCAGCCGGTATCAGAGACGCTGCCATGATGGAATTGCTTTATGCTGCGGGTTTGCGAGTGTCTGAGCTCATTAATTTAAAACTACAGGACGTAAATCTGGAGGCCGGTTTTGTAAGGGTATTCGGTAAAGGGTCCAAAGAAAGGATTGTACCCATCGGCTTTTTTGCAAAAGAAAAAATTGAGGAATATATCGCAAAAAGCCGGTTGCGGCTTTTAAAAAATATTGTCAGCCCGTATCTCTTTGTGGCCAGAGCCGGCAAGCCGATGACACGCCAGGGGTTTTGGAAGTTATTGAGACGTTATGCGCAGCAAGCCGGCTTTAATAAAAAAATAACCCCCCACAGCCTGCGGCATTCTTTCGCAAGCCATTTGCTGGAAGGTGGCGCCGATCTGCGAGCCGTCCAGGTGATGCTGGGCCATGTGGACATTGCCACCACCCAGATATATACCCATGTCGCCCGGGAACATTTGAAAAAAGCCCATACAAAATTTCATCCCAGAGGTTGACGGCCCAAAAGATCCAGGAGTTTGGAGACCACTGGACCGGATCGCGACATAATTCATCAGCGACAGCATCGCAGGAACTCATACATAGGGGAGCCTAGCGAAAGAACAGCGCTTGAATATAAAAAATGAGAATGGTTACAGCAAAATCGGATCACATCGGAAAGCGTTTGCGGCCGGGTGCTTGACAACTTGGATGAGTCTATTTTAAAAGATCTATTTTTATGCGTGGCTGCAAATTTCCGAAAAATATCAAATATCAAGCTTTCAAATTCTTTGCCTAATGCGACCATCTGATCTGCAAGACACTAAAATTCTGGGTTGGTGGACCCAGGGGCAAACCCCTCCGGCCTCCGGCGCTGATGCGGTAAATGCTGCAATTCGACGCCTGAGATGCCCCGTCTATCTGCTGCTCGTAAACGACCGGCTTGCTATCGGTCAGGGAGGATCTGCACGCTTGGGAGATCCGGACGCTATTCCACCACCATCCGATCCCCGGAGCTATCCACTTCTCGCCTATGCACCGCCACTCCATCCCGAATGTTTGGGCGACTCGCATTTTAAGCGGTCGCATGATCTGCGTTACGCCTATGTCATCGGCGCAATGGCCAACGGGATTTCATCCGTCGAGTTGGTTGAACAGGCCGGTCGGGGAGGCATGCTCGGCTTTTTCGGGGCTGCCGGACAGACGATACCGGAAATAGATTCGGCCATCATGCAATTACAGCAGCGCATGAACGACCTGCCCTTCGGATTTAACTTGATTCACAGCCCCAGCGAGCCTGAATTGGAGTCCGCCACGGCCGCGCTATATTTGCAGCGGGGCGTGAAACTGGTTAGTGCGTCGGCCTATCTGGATCTCACCTTGCCGCTAGTTTACTTCCGGATAAAAGGTATTCACCGCAACAGTGAAGGCCATGTTATTTGTCCCAATAGGGTTATCGCAAAGGTCTCCCGCATAGAAGTGGCCAAAAAATTCTTCTCACCCCCACCCGCTAAGTTGCTGAAACACCTGGTTGCGCGCAGAATGATCACCCAACAAGAAGCCAGCCTTTCAGAATCTGTCCCAATGGCACATTATTTGACGGCCGAAGCGGATTCCGGCGGACATACCGATAATCAACCGGCGATATCCCTGCTGCCGACCATGCGTGCACTGCGCGATGAAATGGCCGATAAATACCCGTATGCGCAACCCTTGGGTGTAGGCTTGGCCGGTGGAATCGCCACCCCTGATTCAGCAGCCGCTGCGTTTGCAATGGGTGCCGATTATATTTTGACCGGTTCCATTAACCAGGCCTGCATCGAAGCCGGTACCTCAGAAACGGTCCGTTCCATGTTGGTGGAAGCCAGCCAGGCAGATGTTACCATGGCGCCTGCGGCCGATATGTTTGAAATGGGGGTCAAAGTCCAGGTGTTGAAACGCGGGACGATGTTTCCTTTTCGGGCAGCCCGGCTGTATGACCTTTTTTGCAGGCATGCGGCCCTGGAAGATATCCCCAACGATCAGCGGGTAACCCTGGAACGAGATTTTTTCCGTCACAGTTTTGAGGAGGAATGGGAGCGTACCCGGGCCTATTTTTCGGACCGAGATCCGGTGCAAATCAAACGGGCTGAAGCTGACCCCAAGCACAAGATGGCCCTTGTATTCCGATCGTATCTCGGCCGTTCTTCGTCCTGGGCCAATGCGGGTGAACCGTCACGCAAAATCGACTATCAAATCTGGTGTGGTCCGTCCATGGGAGCATTCAACCAGTGGGTCAGGGGAAGTTTTCTTGAAAAACCGGATAATCGTCGCGCCCAAACGGTAGCCATGAATCTTCTTTACGGGGCTGCCGTCATCACCCGTATCAACTGGATCCGCAGTCAAGGGGTGCCGCTCCCCGCCAGCATTCAAAAATCCACTCCGCTTAAACTGCCCGATATTGAGCGTAATTTACAGTCCGAGTAATTGCCAGTCAAACTAGAAGCTATCTCAAAAATGCATTTTATCCGCCAGGGTACTTCGGCGGACAAGTCCGCCAGAGATCTTTGGCGGGCTATCGTCCAATGGCTGTGTTGTCCCGCGGCTTGAAATGCTAATTAATCGCGGCAAGATGCCGCTCCCACTATTCATATTGGATAAAGTTTAGTAAACGCCATGATGATCAAAAATTGGTGGGAGTGGCTTCGACGCGGCTTAGCTCGTCGCAGGCCAGCCACGAGGTGTACGTTCATCCGCCAGAGTGCGTTGGCGGACTCCGCTTTCAACCCACGGGACGCCTTGATGCATACCTTAATCTGTTTAGAGGGCCATTGAACGCGATCTACTATTTTTGAGATGGCTTCTAGCCGGTTACCATTATCGGCAAGCCGACTCGGGTGAAGGGTAATTTTTTGGCCGACAAGATGCCGAATCATTGGTAATTAGACTTCGATAACGGTAACTCCCCTCTAATTTTCTCCTTGCTGCATACAAACATCTTTCTCCCACGAAAGGGCTCAACTACTTTTGCCTATCCAGGCGGCAAGACCCCTTAGCTATTTAAAATCACCGGAGTAATCAACTTATCAGCCAAAAAAATACCCTTCACTCGAGTCGGCACCCGGTTGGAAAAATTAGATGTACAACTCGCAATGCGTTTCCCGCAACGACCGATCCTGCCATTATGCCATGGGACATTACGACTTTTTTGATAATCACCCTATTTATCATGTTGTTATATCTATATAACAACTTTTACGCTAAGGGCCAAAATCGATTCATTTGACCTATGGCATTGGGTGATTGACAGTTTTAAGGATTTACTCAGGTGCCAGCAACTGGTAAAGCGTTTTGGAAACATCAAGACATTCGACAAATTGCCTCAGCACTGCCGTAATGTTGATCACTTTCACCGCGGCCATCTCTGAAACCGCGCCTTCATTGCCCTGGGAGGGAATCAATGTTTCAATATAGCGCTCTTGTCTGACTAAAATAGAATGATGCCGGACGGTGGTATCAGCGATGATGCCGCGTATACTGTAGCGAAAATCAATTGGTTGCCCGGATACGGCCGGTTGGGGATTGATAAAAATTTTATAGCGTTTGATTGTCGTTAGCGGCCCGGAACTATTTTCCAGCTCCCGGCCGAAATTCTGATATATCCCGACGCCCGCCATCCATTCTTGCAGATCGTGCAAAATTATCTTGGCTTCTGGAATTGTATATTTTAGCGCTGAAACCAGATGCCCACCCAGATAAACCTTAAAGGCATCATCGATACTATACTGCCGGGTATAGCCGGATTGCATCCCTCCCAGCGGGTCAGGTGGCAAAAATTCCCTGGACCACCGCTTCCATTTGGCCAAATTGATGCTTAAGTTATCGGCCAGTTCTCTATTAGTGTAAAATTTCATCAAAATACCTCCTTGACAACTTGTTACATCAACTTATCAATATAAATTTAGCTTGTCAATTCCTTGCAATTGATATAATTTTGCTTTATATATTCTATCTTAAACACAAAAAATACATAACACGTTTTCTTTAAAAGAGGCCCCATTGAAATCCCCCAAAAAATCGGTCCAAAATCAACTGCCGACGGCAATTATCGGAATGGGATGTTTTTTTCCCAAATCATCCGGATTAAAAGAATACTGGCGCCTCATCGCACAGGGAAAAGACGGTATCACCGAAGTGCCGCATACGCATTGGTCTGCCGAGGATTACTACCACCCGGATCCAAAGACCCCCGACCACGTTAATTGCAAAAGAGGGGGCTTTCTATCGCCTGTAATGTTTGATCCGGCTGAATTCGGCATCCCCCCCCATACCCTTGAGGCCACGGATACGTCTCAAATCCTCGGGCTGGTCGCAGCAAAAATGGCACTGACGGATGCCGGCTACGGCGATGGCAGGGGCCGCAAATTTAACCGGGATCGAACCAGCGTCATACTCGGTGTTACCGGCACCCAGGAACTGGTTATACCGTTGAGCGCAAGACTTGGATTTCCGAAATGGCGCAGAGCCCTTGAAGCCGCAGGCGTACCCACTGAAACCACAGAAAAAGTTATCGCTGGTATTTCCCGATCCTACGTTGGCTGGCAGGAAAATTCATTTCCAGGACTTCTGGGCAATGTGGTGGCCGGAAAAATTTGCAACCGCCTGGACCTCGGAGGCACCAACTGCGTGGTCGATGCAGCCTGTGCCAGCTCCATGAGCGCCATTCATCTTGCCGTTATGGAGCTCTCTTGCGGTCGCAGCGATATGGTTATTACCGGTGGTGTCGATACCTTGAACGACATCTTCATGCATATGTGCTTTTCAAAAACCCAGACACTCTCGCCCACCGGCGATGCCAGGCCCTTCTCCAACAATGCCGATGGCACAGTGCTTGGCGAAGGAATCGGCCTGCTTGTACTCAAGCGGCTGGCAGACGCAGAAAAAGATGGCGACAGGATCTACGCTGTGATTCGCGCCCTAGGATCCGCCAGCGACGGTAAATCTCAAAGCATCTATGCCCCCAGCGTGGATGGACAGGTCAAAGCGCTGCGGGTGGCTTACAATAATAGCGCCGTATCGCCTTCAACGATTGAACTCCTTGAGGCCCACGGCACGGGTACGCGTGTCGGAGATATGGTTGAGTTTAAAGCCTTATGTCAAGTTTTCGACAGGCAATCCCCCAATGGACACAAGCGCGCCCTCGGATCGGTTAAATCCATGATTGGACACACCAAGGCGGCCGCAGGTGCCGCCGGTTTAATCAAAACCGCCCTTTCCCTCTACCACAAAATACTGCCGCCCACGCTCAAAGTCGAACGACCGGATCCGGGTTTAGACATGGACCACAGCTCATTTTATCTGAACACCGAAACGCGGCCATGGCTGCCCCGGGATAAGCATCCGCGGCGGGCGGGCGTAAGTGCATTTGGTTTTGGTGGCAGTAATTTTCATATTGTTCTTGAAGAGCATCAGCCCCAAAAAGAAGAAATATCATGGGACAGTTCGGTTGAGATTGTGGCCCTTTCCGGTTCAGACCAAAATCAACTGGCCCGCAAACTGTCTGGGTTAAAATCAGATATTGAAAACGATGGATCCCAACAGCGGTTATCCCTTCTGGCGGCTGAATCCAGGCGCAATTTCTCGCATCAGGACACCTGCAGGCTTTTATTTACCCTCGACCAGCACCTGATTGAATCGAAAGCTATGCTGGACCTTTTTTCGAATGCATTAAATTCTCTGGAATCCGCTTCCAAAGAAAATTCATGGAATATCAATAATAGTTTTTACGGCGGATCTGAACCCCGGGGAAAAATAGCTTTTTTATTTCCCGGTCAGGGCAGCCAATATATCCGAATGGGCCGCGACCTTGTGTGTTACTTTCCGGAAGCGTTGCGCGCAATTGGCAATGCCGACAAAGCCTTCCAAAAGGCCCAGCTTCTCAGCGATTTTATCTACCCCCGTCCGGCACAATCAAAGGAAGAAGAAAAAAGCCAGATTGAAACGCTTACAAAAACCGAAATCGCGCAACCGGCCCTTGGCTCCGTAAGTTTAGCCATGCTGAAAATCCTTCGGCGTTTTGGTATTCGACCCGCTGCAACCTGCGGCCACAGTTTTGGAGAGTTGACAGCCCTGCATGCGGCCGGCTGTTTGGACCAGTCGTCATTTTTGCAACTGGCGGTTCAACGCGGCAAAATAATGGCTGCGGCTGCTGGCGACACCCCCCGGGAACAAGGGTCCATGTTGGCCGTGTTTGCCCCGCTTGATAAAATTAAACAGATTATTCTGGCGCATGATCCAGACGTTACTTTGGCGAATATCAACAGTCCCGGCCAGGCAGTGCTTTCCGGTCATTTGGCCGCCGTGGCCGCTGTTGAAAAAATATTCAAGCAAAACGGTTTTAAAACTTTAAGGCTGCCGGTTTCGGCAGCATTCCACAGCCCGCTGGTTGACGATGCGCGCAAACCATTTTTGGACACTTTACAAAAGACCCGATTCACACCGTCAGAGATACCGATATATTCAAACACAACCGCAAAACCCTATCCTTCGGACCCAGCCGGCATCATCGCGTTGCTGGGCAACCATCTTTTGAAACCGGTCGATTTTGTAAATGATATAGAAAATCTCTATCAATCCGGTATTCAAACATTTGTCGAGGTCGGTCCGAAATCAATCCTAACCGGTCTGGTCAGATCTATATTGCCGGGTCGTAAATTTCAGGCCCTGGCACTGGACCGATCTGCAGGAAGTCGACACGGTCTTGCGGACCTGGCCCTGACATTATGCCAGCTTGCCGCCATCGGCTATCCCGTAGAACTGGACAAATGGGAATCGCCGCCGGTTGATGTCAGAAAATCCATAATGCGCATACCCATTTCAGGGACAAACTATTTGAGATCCGATACAGCCGCAAATCCCAAAAAACCGCCCGTCCCGCAACGATCGGATGAAATCCGCAACAGCCACTTGAATAATCGATCCCCTAAGCAAACAGATCCTACAGACACAATCGTCCCACAACCATCATTGCCTTTAGAAAAAAAGAACACCATGAAAAAAGAAAAACAACCCGACAACGATATTGTTTCAAGTGCCCTGGAAACTATCCAGGAGGGCCTGCAATCGATGCAGGCACTGCAGATAAAGACTGCCGAAACCCATCAACAATTTCTGCAGGCCCAGGCCGCGGCCAGCCGCACCCTGCAAGCCATGATGGAGCGCACCCAGCGTCTGGCTGAAGTTTCGCTGGGAATTTCTTCATCCTCGCAAACGTTAGCCGGTACTCCCTTGAATCCAGCTCGAGATTATACCGATATCGAGCCAGGTTTTCCCGAGGACCTGAGCAATGCACCAGATATGAAGGCGCTGCCGCAAAATGTCCCACCCGCGGATACGATCTCCCCTAATCCAATCTTGACTGGCGATCCACTGTCCCGGACGGCTGATGACATTGCACTCAGCCAGAACATTGAAGCCGCCGGCAGCCGCCGGCAGGAATTGGAAAACACGCTGCTGGGTCTGGTCAACCGGCTTACCGGTTATCCGCCTGAAATGCTCGGATTGGATATGGATATGGAGGCTGATTTGGGAATCGACTCCATTAAACGGGTGGAAATCCTTTCCTCCCTTGAGGAAAAAATGCCAAATCTGCCCCCGATGTCACCCGATATCCTGGTCCGTCTGAAAACCCTCGGACAAATAATCGATTATATCAGCGATGTGTCCAAAATAGATACGCCTGATTCAATGACGGCGTCGCCGGCCGCTGCTCAAAACCCACACGGTCCATCAGCTGACCGGCTATCCGATTGAAATGCTGGGTCTCGATATGGGTATTGAGGCTGACTTAGGAATCGATTCCATAAAACGGGTGGAAATCTTTTCCACCCTTGAGGAAAAAATTCCAAATTTGCCCAGTATGTCTCCCGATATTTTGGGATCACTGAAAACCCTCGGCCAGATTGTGGACCATCTGGCCGGTCATATTGACGATGGTGTTTCTTTGCCGGCCGGGGCCAAACCTTTGCAGCCCCAATCAAAAAAATCGTATAAAAAAGAAGAAATGATGGCCCCAAAAACTCCCGAAACCGGATTAATATCGGCTCGGATAAAACGCTACGCCGTACATGTAACCCCACGCGCCTATCACAAAGAAACCTGCATCAATATCCCGTCCGGTCGCAGCGTGTTGGTTACGGATGATGGCAAAGGGCTTTCACAGGCCATCGTCGCTGAATTCAGCCGGCGCGGCATAGATTCAATACTGGTAACACCGCATTCTTTATCCCACAAACAAAAACCGCAAACGCTGGGCGGGCTTGTTTATGTTCCCAACCCGGATTCACTTTTGCAACCATCGGATCTGAGAAAGGTTTTTACTTTAACTCAAAAATTAGCCCCTCAACTCCTGGAGTCTGCCGAAAAAGGCGGCGCCATCTTTGCCGCCATAACCCAGCTCGACGGGGCTTTCGGTTTTAGTGATAAGCGGTTGCGCAATCCATTGCAGGGAGCGTTTGCAGGCCTGATAAAAACTGCTGCTATCGAATGGCAGGCGGTCAATTGTTGTGCCATTGATATCGAGCCTGATGGACGCCAATACGGCAGTATGGCCGGCAAAATAGTCAGTGAACTGGTGGCGCCGACCGGAGCTGTTGAAATTGGAATGGGTCGGGGTAAACGGATTGCGCTCGAACTGGTTGCGGCACCTTTGGCCCTGAATCAACATGTAGACATTGACCTCAAACCGACGGAGGTGGTGATCGTTAGCGGCGGGGCGAGGGGCATCACCGCGGCCGCCACTTATGCCCTGGCAAACAACGCCCAGGCAACCTTCGTACTGCTCGGACGATCACCCTATCCCACCCCTGAGCCGCCTTGGCTTTGCGCCTTAACAAATGAAGCAGACATGAAAAAGGCCATTCTTGAAAATCAATTTAAAAATAGGAAAGCCTCACCGGCGGTGCTGGAAAAAGCATATAAAAAATACAGCACTCACCGTGAAATATCAGACAACCTGGACAAATTAAAGACCACCGGTGCAGAGGTAGCCTATTATTCCGTGGATGTTCGTGATCTTAAAGCGGTTAAATCTTTACTCCAAGCGGTGCGAAAAGAACACGGACCTATAAAGGCGATCATACACGGAGCGGGGGTATTGGAGGATCGTCTTATCCTGGATAAAACGGCGCAACAGTTTGAACAGGTTTTCGACACCAAGGTGAAAGGCCTCAGTTCCCTGCTGGAGGCAACCCGCCGGGACGCGCTGAAATACCTCGTACTTTTTTCATCAATTACCGCACGCATTGGAAACCGGGGACAGGTTGATTATGCCATGGCCAATGAAGCTATCAACAAAATGGCCCAGCACGAGTCGCAAAAACGACCCCACTGCAAAGTGGTCTCAATTAACTGGGGGCCATGGGCGGGAGGGATGGTGACCCCGGCCCTAAAAAAAGAATTTGAACGCAACGGGATCCGACTTATTTCAATTGATGAGGGCGCCGAGTGCCTTGTATATGAAATGGCGCAAGAAAAAAGCGGCCCCGTGGAAGTAGTGTTGGGCAGCAACAAAATCACCCCCCAAACTGCAAAACCCGGGCTATATCACACGGCAGCCCCCGGCCCCCGGCAGCCTCAAAAAAAAGAGGAAGAATTTTTCATAACATTTAAACGTGAAATTGATGTTGACCGTTACCCTATTCTGGATTCACACATATTGGGCGGCAAACCGGTTGTGCCTCTGGCCCTTATGACCGAATGGTTCGCCCATAGCGCCCTTCATAATAATCCGGGACTTTTTCTGCGGGGCTTCGATGATATGCGGGTATTACACGGCGTCAAGATTGAACAGGAAAAGAGGGTCGTGCGTCTGCTGGCCGGAAAAGCCCGCAAAAAAAGATCCGCCTGGGAGGTCGCTGTTGAGTTAAGAGATGGATTCAAAAACGGCATTGAAGTGATTCATTCCAAAGCAAAAGCGGTAATGAGCGAAACCATGTCTCCACCTCCAAAATACAGCTTGCCGGTGGAATTAGAAGCCGGCGAATATCCCCGAAGCGTGGAAGAAGTATACAATACAATTCTGTTTCATGGCGCCGGTCTGCATGGGATCAAAAAGATTATCAGCTTATCCGAATGCGGAATGATGGCAAGAATTTGTTCAGCCCCCCTGCCCTCCACCTGGATGAAACAACCGCTTAGAAACCATTGGATCGGCGATCCACTGGTGCTGGATTCAGCATTTCAAATGGCCACAGTCTGGTGTTACGAGAACATGGGCGTGGTTTCGCTGCCGAGCTACCTGGCGTCTTATCGTCAATATCGTTCTAAATTTCCGGCCGAGGGCGTTACCGCTATTTTGGAGGCTCAGGCCAGCAGTGAACATAAGATGACCGGTGATATCACCTTTCTGGATCAAGACAATATCGTTGTGGCCCGGTTAACCGGCTACCAGGCCATCGCGGATCCATCACTTTTTGAGGCCTTTAAGGCTGAATAGGTCTAACCCCTGCCCCTGAATTATTTATGGTCATAAAAGCCCTGAAAGACCAAATCTGCGGTTGAAGGCCTGGATGATTTTTAGAAAGTCCGCCGGTAATTTTTTTTTCACATTTGAAATTACGTTACGGGGAACATTTTTATAAAATCCCTGGGCAATACCCCCGGTAATGCAACCCAGAGTATCGCTGTCACCGCCGAGAGAAACGGCCTTGCGAACAGCGTCCTCCCAATTTTCCGACTCTAAAAAAGCAATAATGGCTTCCGGAACAGTTCCTTGACAGGATATGTCAAAGTGATAATCCGGTCTGATACGATCAATTGACCGGCTGAGATCATAATTGAACCGATCGCTGATTTCGGTTTTAATTTCTGATTTCGTATGACCGGTTCGTGCCAGATAGATGGCCAGGGCCGTTGCCTGGGCCCCCTTTATCCCTTCGGGATGGTTGTGGGTTACAGCAGCGCTATTTTCGGCTTCAATTAAAACCGCATCCTCGGAATCAAATGCATATCCCACCGGGCTGACCCGCATGGCAGCGCCATTTCCCCAGCTATTGTAAGGGGTATTTTTTTCGGACTGCAGCCAATGGAAAAATGAGAGACCGTAACCGGCATTTGGATATTTTCTTCCGAATCGTTTTAGTGCAATGGCATAATCGATATTGTCCAGAATAGAATCTGCGACCGCAACAGTGAGAACCGTATCATCAGTGAAACGTGAACGGGAACTGAAAAGCCGAAAATCGGTGGTTTTTATGGGATGATGTTCAAACACCGAGCCAATGATATCTCCGGCGATGGCGCCAATCATGATACTCTCCAGCAGTTAACATTTGAAGTGGTTTCAAAACACGGGATTTCGAACAACCACCCGGCGTTTTTGGCATGAAAAAATTTCCCTACCCCTGACTTAAATAAATGGCACCGTATTTGTCAATAATCTGGATTTTTTTGAAGAATAATGGTAAATTATTTATATTCCATCTTTTTTCTTGATCTTATAATTGTTTCCTCTATTATTTATGTCGAGGATACTGCCCCACAATGGGGAAGGCTGGGTGCTCAGCAGGAAAAAAGTGCCTTCTTTGATGCTTCAGCCTGAAAATCGGGGCGATCGTTAACAGTTTGCGAAAGGAGTTAAACTCGGTTTTCCAAATCGGGGTGCCCTTTTTTATTTAATTTTATAATCGATGGTTCGGGACCGGCCCCTCCGTTTCAACTCAAGAGTTACATTGTCTGCTGACCGCAAACTTTCATAAAACTTGAGGGCGTCGTCCACCGATTGAAGGGGCGATTGATTCACGCCGGTAATCACATCCCCATTTCGCAGACCCATTCTCAAAAAAATAGATCGGGGTTTAATCCGCGTCAGCAAAAGCCCATCCGGTCTCCCATCCGTGAAATGGGGGCGGATGTTGACCTGGGTCATCAATTTGTTGACATCTTCCAGGGCATTTTCGATTTGCGCCCGTCGCAGGGTAATTCTTTGGGGTCGGATTTTTCTTGCCCGCTGATCGCCTCGCACCGGGGGCCTATAGGTGGTACGGGTTTTAACCTTTTCAATTTCAAGAACTTCATCCTTGCCATCAACATTTAAAACGACCTTTTCTCTTAATACCAGTTTGACAGTGGCATTTTGTATGGTATCACCCTCCCGATACAGATTTTGTTTTCTGGTTTTTGATTCTTCAATTACGGCATAGGTTTGATCTTTAAATCCCGTGACGGTTCCCCACAATTTAAGGTTCAACTCAGTTTGTTTCAGGGTATCCACATCAATCGCGCTGGCTTTAATATCGCTCTTGGCATTGGTCTTGAAAAGATTGCGATCGCTGATGGCATCATAACGTGACAGGGGCGGGAGATTTTCTTTGACGGGCACAGAAACTTTCGAGCGATCCGCTAGATCCGGTTGACCGGGATCCAGTCGAATTGCCATTATGCCATAAATCGCATTTATGCTGAAATACACAATGCCCCCGATTAAAAGAAAGCTTAATCCGGTTAAAAATCGTTTTATCGAGATGTTCATATTAATAATTATACTCCAAATCACTCAAAAGAAAAAGACGGGTTTTCAATCAACCCCCTTATTGAAATGGTAAGATCATCGGATTCGGATTTCAAGGCATTCAATATTGCGGACGGCAGGCTCCAATCCTGTTGGGTTAGAACGAGAGAATGCGGACTTAACCTGCCAGACAGCTCTATGGTACTTTTATTAATTGGATTTTTCAAGACCCCAAACCCGGATAAGCTAGCGTCAAACTGGTCACCCCTAAAATTACAGCTTTCCAGCCCTATTCTGCCATCACGCATAAATACATCGGCTTCAATCCGTTCAAAGGTCAACAATTCCTGGTTTAAGATCAGATTCTCGGATTGCAGCGCGATGTCCAAAATTTCGATCCTGGCGCGCATTGTGTGGCCGGTTTCGGGTCGGGTTTGGTAGCTGATTTCCATCCCCAAGACACCCGATAATTTAATGGCAGTTTGGTTTTGGATTGCAGGTAGATCTGCCAGTTGCATCCCGGAAATTTTGGCCTCCATGTCAAATTGTCCGGGCTGGTTTGTGGCAGTAAGATAGGCTGTGCCGATTGCACTGCCACTATGCGCATTTAAGTTGAAAAAAAGTATCCTTCTGGTGCGCAACAAAGAGGCCAACCTTGGAACCAACCGCATCTCCTCAGCTTTGAACATCCGGTTGCCGGTATAATCAAAGCTGACGGTATCGAGCCTTAAACCGGGGGGAAATGTTGGAAAAACCTTTCCGATCGACACTTCCAGATCCGGATTGATTTGATTGACTTTAAAAATTATATACCTTTTTACGAACTCAGACGGGAAAAGATAATAAATCAGAAAGACCATGGTTGAGATTAT
>CAMYNZ010000285.1:0-4289 GCA_947259865.1 uncultured Desulfobacterales bacterium
TTCCCCTTGATGAGGTTTATGCGGTCGTGGTGGTATCTGAAGGTGTCCGTTCTTCTTTGGGCGGTGAAGGGATTGATCTGGACCTTGAAAAAGAAATTCGGATTCCCGGGATGTATGATTATTTCCGGATTGGTTCTGTTGAAGCGACCTTTGTACGCAATGAACGATTTGAGCCTGAGCAGGTTGTTGTTATCGAGACATCGGTGGATGTATCCCAGGCCGATATCCTAAAGAATCTGAGCATATATCAATTGCCAAAGGATCGACCGGCATTTCAGGGAAGAACGGTTCGGCTGAATCATCACTGGCGGAGTATTTCAGAGATCGGCACCGAAGTGCTTGACCTGTCTGAAGCATTGGAACTTGATCCTATCCCCACGGATCGCGAATTCGCGACACTGCATAGTTTTAAATATAAAGCGGCGCCCGGTCGTTATCTTTTTATCCGCATGAAAAAGGGTATTAAATCTTATGGTGACTACATCCTGGCCAAGACCCATGAGAAAGTCCTCAGGGTTCCGCAACTGCCCAAAGACTTGAAAATCCTTCATGAAGGTTCGATTTTGAGTCTTTCAGGGGACAAAAAGCTGTCCATCCTGGCTCGCAATGTGGAAGCCATAAAATTTGATCTGGGCCGCGTTATGCCGGAGCAGATCAATCACCTCGTAAGTCAGACCTATGGCAGTTTTCACGAACCGCGTTTTATATGTGACACATTTAATGAGCAAAACCTCATTGATCGCATTGAAGAAGTCAGACCGCTCCAAAAAGTCAAAAAAGGCGCTGCCCAGTATACAACCTTTGATTTCTCACAACATATGGCGACCCCGGGCGCTAATTCACGGGGTTTGTTCTTTTTGAAAGTCAGTGAGTGGGACATGGTGCGCGAGCGATACGGGCGTGTTGTGGACCGACGATTTGTTCTTATAACGGATCTCGGTGTCGTGGTTAAGACCGCAGTGGATGGAAGCAAAGAGCTGTTTGTGGTGTCCATCAACGACGGGCTGCCTGTAAACGGGGCCCGTGTCGATGTGCTGGGTAAAAATGGCCGATCCATTATTTCCGAAACAACCGATAGCCGCGGGCATGCCAAATTTTCCAAGTTAACGGATTTTAAACAGGAAAAGGCACCGACGGTGATCATGGTTCGCAATGAACCGGATCTATCTTTCCTGCCTTTTGAGCGTCAGGACCGGGTACTCAATCTTTCGCGGTTTGATGTGGGCGGTCGACATTCAACAGATACCCGGGACACATTACGGGCCTATCTCTTCTCAGACCGGGGCATCTACCGTCCGGGAGATACGTTTCACGTCGGTATGATCGTGAGAGCGGAAGACTGGAATAAAGATTTAACGGGAATGCCGCTGGAAATTAATGTGATCGATCCGCGCGGGCTTACGGTTGCCAGACAAAATATCGAGACCTCGGCTTTTGGCTTCGAGGAAATTAAATACACGACCCAGGAAAACTCTCCCACGGGAGATTATCAGATTGCCGTCTATATTGTGAAAAATGAACACCGCAGGGATTGGCTCGGCTCTACCAAGGTCAGGGTAGAAGAATTTCTCCCCGATCGCATGCGGATCCGCGCAAGTCTTTCAACTATGCGGATGGAAGGGTGGGTTTCCCCAAAGGATCTTAAAGGACTGGTGACCCTTCAGAATCTTTTTGGGACACCGGCAGCCGATCGTCGTGTTACCGCCAGGATTATTCTTGAACCCTGGTTCCCCGCCTTTCGGTCATACAAGGACTACCGATTTTACGACCCGGCCGAAGCGGAACAGTCATATGCGGAATCCATTCCTGAAACCCGCACCGATCCGGAGGGTCAGGCCGAGTTCGATCTGGATCTCAAACGATTTGAAGACGCGACCTACCGCCTCACCTTCTGGGCCGAAGGATATGAGGCGGAGGGCGGCAGAGGCGTAAGCGCACGGGCATCGGTCCTCGTGTCTCCCAATGACTTTCTGATTGGCTACAAGCTGGACGGTGAGGTGGATTACATCCAGTTGAACAGCGAACGCAGTGTTGATCTTATGGCCATAAACGCCATGATGGCATCCGTCCCGGTCGAGGCCCTTAAGGCCCATCTCGTGGAAATTCAATATGTATCCGTGCTGACAAAAAAACGCAGCGGAGTTTATAAATACGAGTCGGTGGAAAGGGAAATCACCGTAACCAGAGACGCCCTGGTTATCCCTGAGGGCGGCCTGACATATCCACTGCCCACAAACCAACCGGGGGACTATGCCCTCATCATCAGAGATGACCGGGATCAAGAGCTTAACCGGATTCGGTTTTCAATCGTGGGGCAGGCCAATCTGACCCGAAGCCTGGAGCGGGATGCCGAACTGCAAGTCAAGTTAAACAAAAAAGATTTTGCACCCGGTGAGAGTATCGAGATGGAGATCAAGGCGCCTTACACGGGCGCGGGCCTGATTACGATCGAGCGTGACAGGGTGTATGCTTTTAAATGGTTTAAAACCACGGAAACCAATACGGTTCAAAATATCGAGGTCCCGGTCGAACTTGAAGGCAACGGCTATGTGAATGTGTCTTTTGTTCGAGCCCTGGATTCCCGGGAAATTTTCATGAGCCCCCTGAGCTACGGGGTGGTGCCGTTTTCAGTCAGCAGGCAGCAGCGCATCAATGAGGTTAGCCTATCAGTACCGGATTTGGCACGACCCGGTGAGTTGTTCCGGATGCGTTTCAAAACCGAGCAACCCGGCAAGATCGTCCTGTTTGCTGTAGATGAGGGCATTTTGCAGGTGGCGAGCTATCAGAACCCCAAGCCGCTGGATTATTTTTTCCAGAAGAAGGCATTGGAGGTAAAGACCTCACAGATTCTCGATTTGCTTCTTCCCGAATTTGAGCTGGTACGGTCCCTGTCGGCCGCCGGCGGCGATGCGGAGGCGGACATTGGCGCCAACCTCAATCCCTTTAGGCGCAAACGCCATAAACCGGTGGCCTATTGGTCGGGAATAATCGATTCAGGGCCTGAAGAACGGGAGGTGGTTTATGAGATACCCGATTACTTTAATGGGACCTTGCGGGTTATGGCTGTGGCCGTGGCCCGGGATTCCATGGACACGGCTGTCCAAAAATCCGTCGTCCGGGGTCCATTTGTCATCAGCCCCAATGTCCCCACCTTTGTGGCGCCGGGAGATGAGTTCATGGTAAGTGCCGGCATCGCAAATAACATCGAAGGTTCCGGTGAAGATGCCAGGCTCAACGTTGAACTCATCCCATCCGAACATCTTGAACTCCTTGATCAAGGCCTGCGGGTGATCGAGGTTGCCGAGGGGCGTGAGGCCAGTGCGACCTTCAAACTGAAGGCCAGGGCCGTGTTGGGATCGGCCACCTTGATGTTCAGGGCCTCGCATAAAGACGAAAAGGGCAAATACGCTATTGATCTGAGTGTGCGGCCACCCAATCCCTTTGTCACAAAAGTGCAGACAGGATACTTTAAAAAGGGCGAAGAGAAAGTCCCCGTCGAGCGCAACATGTATCCTCACTTTCGAAAGCTCGAAGCCTCCGGTTCGATGTTGCCCCTGGGTTTGACGCGGGGTTTAATGTCCTATCTTGACAAATTCCCCTATAGCTGTACCGAGCAATTGATCAGCAAGGTCTTTACCCAGGTTGTCCTGAGTCATCGCCCGGAATTCGGTTATGATTCTAAAGATGTAACCGCCCGGGTCAATAACACGCTGGGTATTTTAAGAGCCCGTCAAAACAGCGAAGGAGCCTTTGGCTTTTGGGCCGCCAATTCATATGTCTCTGATTTCCAGGTTGCTTACGCGACCCATTTTCTGACAGAGACACAAGAAAGAGGATATGCTATCCCGGCGGACACCCTGGAAAGGGCTCTGGAATACCTTTCAGATGTTGTTCAATATGTACCGGAAACGATATCGGATGCGCGTGAACATGCCTATGCCATTTACATTCGGACCCGCAACCGAATTGTTACCACCAATGAACTCGATTTTCTTATCAGTCAACTTCGGGAAAAATTCGAGAAAGGATGGGAAAAGGATCTCACCGGTATCTACCTTGCGGCCACTTTTAAGCTCTTAAAGCAGGAAGATAAAGCCGATGATTTGATTAAACATGCAAAAATCGGCGACCCGCAAACGGTGGATTATAATTACTATTATGACAATCTTTTAAGAGATTCCCAACTGCTCTATATCCTTGCCAAACATTTTCCCAAACGAGCAAAAGCCTTGAAGGGCAGTGATATGGAATACATTGTAAAACCCATCGCTCTGGGAAGCTTCAATACC
>CAMYNZ010000285.1:4334-11583 GCA_947259865.1 uncultured Desulfobacterales bacterium
AACGTAAAGCGCATCCGTTGCCGCAAGGCCTGTTCCCGGTCGTGGCATTTTCAGATAAAGCCGAGGCCATCGAATTTTCAAGTGAAGAAAAACATTTGATTTTCTACCAGGTCATCGAGGCCGGATTTGACAGGGATCTGCCGCAAACGCCCATCAAGAATAAGCTCGAGGTTCAGCGGGAATACCGAAATGAATCCGGAGATGTGGTCACCCAGGCCACGCTGGGTGAAAAGCTCTCCGTAAATATTAAGGTCAGGGCGATCGACGATCGTGATTTTGAAAATATCGTCGTGGTTGATCTTTTACCTGCCGGATTTGAAGTGGAAATGAGCCGTGGCCAGGAACGGACGGGTTTTGGCGACGGTGTCTCCGATTTAGGGTATGTGGATTTTCGAGAGGACCGTGTGGTCGTATTCGGTTCGGTCGATTCAACGGTTCGGGAGTTCGCGTATAAGATCCGGGCAACAAATATTGGGGAGTATCAAATACCACCACCGTTTGCGGAGTCGATGTATGATCGCTCCATTCGGGCCAAAGGGCTCGGTGGTTTTATGGTTGTTAAGGGCCAGCAATGATTCGACATTTTATAAAAGCGGTATTGACCTTGCGTACCGGCATTACAATCATCGTTGTAATCGCTCTGGGTATCGGTTTTCTCGAATTCATTCCCAGGCCGCCGTTGCGGGAAGGCTTGAGTCTGTCCACAGCTTTTCGAGATCGAAACGGTCATCTTTTGCGGCTGACACTTTCCGGGGATGATAAATATCGATACTGGGTTCCGCTGGATGCCATATCAACCCGGATGGTCGAAGCGACCCTGCTGTATGAAGACAAATATTTCTACCGGCATTGGGGTGTGAATCCGGTTTCATTGGCCCGGGCATTCTGGCAAACCTATATAACCAAGAAAAGGACGGTGGGTGCATCCACCATCACCATGCAGCTCGCCCGACTGCGGTACGGGCTTCACACCCGGACGATTGCCGGCAAGCTTTTTCAGATTGTAAAAGCCGTACAACTGGAATGGCATTATAGCAAGGATGACATTCTTGAGGCCTATTTCAACCTGGCACCCTATGGCGGCAATATTGAAGGCATCGGGGCTGCCAGTGAAATCTATTTTGAGAAGCAGCCCGGGGAACTTACCCTGGCGGAATCCCTGTTGCTCTGCGTTATCCCTCAACGGCCGGCGATTAGAGCCCCTTATAAATATGGTATTGCATCAAATAAAGATATCCGCATAACGGTTCGGCGATCGTTTCTCGAGCGATGGCTGCAGGAGCATCCTGAGGATCAAGCGGTTGCCTCGGAGGTCCTGATCGAGAGGGTGGTTAAAGGGCCCGGGCATCTTCCTTTTCGAGCGCCCCATTTTGTGAATATGCTGCTCGCCGGGGACTCGCAAAAGGGCGGGGCATCAACCACACTGGATCTAAAATTACAAAGCGTGCTCGAACGGCGAATACGGCAATATGTTGAACGCAAAAAAACCGTCGGGATTAAAAACGCGGCGGCCTTGCTGGTTGATTATCGTTCCATGGATGTTGTGGCGCTTGTGGGGTCTGCGGATTTTATGAGTGATGAAATTCAGGGGCAGGTCGATGGTACCCGGGCCAAACGATCACCCGGGTCTACCTTAAAGCCCTTTATCTATGCCCTGGCCATGGATCAGGGTCTCATGCATCCCATGACCATGTTGCGGGATGCACCCACCAGTTTCGGTGCCTGGCAACCGGGCAATTATGACGAAGGATTTGCGGGCCCCATTAACGTAACGGATGCCTTGATCAGGAGTCGTAATGTACCTGCTATACAGGTGGCGGCCCGGTTGGGGAATCCGGATTTATATGGCTTTTTGCACGAGGCCGGTGTTGAACGACTGCGGTCGCCGGATTTTTATGGGCTGGCCCTTGTCCTGGGCGGTGCCGAGATGACCATGCAGGAGTTGGGAGTTATGTATGCCATGTTGGCCAACGGCGGTATCCTGCGACCGCTGCGCTTCCAGACAACCGATCCGATCTCAGACGGCCGGAGGATGCTGACACCCGAATCCAGCTGGCTTGTTCTGGATATATTGAAGGATAATCCGCGTCCCGGCCGCGGGTATGACAGGAAGTGGTCCCTTGATGGACTGGATGTATCCTGGAAGACAGGCACATCATACTCCTATCGCGATGCATGGGCTATCGGAATTTTTGGACCTTATGTGCTGGCCGTTTGGGTCGGTAATTTCAACGGAGAAAGCAATCCGGTATTTGTGGGGCGCAAGACGGCGGCCCCTCTTTTTTTTGAGATCGTGGATGCAGTTAAGGCCCGCAGAATAATAACGACCCACGTCCTGGACCGAATGTCACCGGAGATCCTGAAAGTGGCTGTTTGTGCCGTTTCCGGTCAGATACCAGGTCCTTTCTGTAAAAACAGGGTAAATAGCTGGTTTATCCCCGGACGGTCGCCTATCAAAACCTGCGGTATACATCGGTCTATCTTGATTGATTCAAAAACAGGATATCGTGCTTGTCCCTCCCTTGGTCTGAAAGATTCCCGCATGGAGGTATTCGAGTTCTGGCCGTCGGACCTGTTGGATATATTTCGCAAGGCCGGAATTCCGCGAAGAATCCCTCCTCCATGGCACCCCGATTGCTCGATTCAAGCCAGGCGCCATCGAGGGCTAGCGCCCAGGATCACATCGCCAAAAAAAGGCCTGATTTATAATATACGAATGACACCACGGAAAAAGGAAGAAATTCCGCTGACCGCCATAACCGACGCGGATGCCGGTCACGTGCACTGGTTTATGGATAATGCCTATCTGGGGGCCTCTTCAAGTGCACGTCCGTTCTTCTGGTCGCCCAAATTGGGAGAATATATTGTCCAGGCCGTAGACAGCCTGGGACGGTCTGACTCCCGCAAGATCAAGGTTGTAATGGTTGAATGATAACTAGTAATCGCGCAGTTACGAACTTGCAGCTGGTGCTCCGCACTTTTGCCTATAACCCATAACCCATAACCTATGACCTATACGTCACTAAAACCCAGAGGACGAAATACCATGAAAATTCAGTGTCCAGTCTGCGAGACCGCATACAATCTCCCTGCCGAACGAATCACAAAACCGGTTGTCAGGGCTGCCTGCAGGCGCTGCGGCAGCACCCTGGTTATTCATAAAGACACAGGCAAAGTCGAGACGACGGCCCCCTCCCCGGGTCCAACCCCAAAAGCTTCGGGCAAGAATACCCCGACACCCACCGCTATCCCACCCTCATTAACCGTAAAGGTGGCCGGACGAGCCGGCAGGGACTATACAGCGATAATCGTATTGGTCTCGTTTTTGGTGCTGATTTCTGCCGCGGGCTATTACTTTGTGAGCAACTCGGGCAAGGGCTTTTTCGCTAAACCAGGGGAGTCTGTGTCCAGGGAGGTAAAAGGGCCCAATCGATTTAAGGTCTCCAAAGCGTACCTGCGCCAAGACAAGAAATTGCTGGCCGCTGTTGGCAAGATTGACAGACTTACGCTGCTGGACAATGAGATGCTGGACTGGAAGGGTAAAGAAATGGCCAGAGTGACCATCCGGGTTAAGGGTTCCAAAGGCAGCAAGAAGCTTCTGGTCCTGCTCCTGAAAGAGCAGGGACAATGGCGGGCTATTTCAGCAGGCGAAGAACCCAAGGTGGCAAAGGCCAGAACACAACCTGCGAGGACTAAGAAAAAGCCATCCCCGAAAGCCTCGGCTTCGCCTCCCGGGAAAAAGACCCATAAGATCCGACTACCGGCAACAACGACCAACAAACTACTGGCAGACTATGTCCGTGCCAATCCCGACCTTATACATCTCAATATTCAAGGTTGTCGGAATATCACCGACATTTCTCCGCTGGTCTCGCTGTCTCGTCTTTCCATACTCAACATGACCGGGTGTAGCAAAATTGAAGACATATCCCCGTTGACCAGGATAAGTTCCCTCCGGGAGCTTCACTTGCCGCCTACCACCGATGAAAAATTGGCCCGGGTGTTAACCCACCTGCCCCAGCTTGAGAAGCTAAGCCTTAGGCATGGCCACCAGATTACTGACCTCTCACCCATGGCAGGCCTGACAAACCTCGATCATCTGGTGATGCGTTACGCTTCGGAAGTGGTGGATATAAATCCTCTAACAGGGTTGACCCGTCTCAAGGTACTCGATTTGACCAACTCCGGGGTTCAAGATCTTAATGCACTTGCGAAATTGTCGAATCTGGAGTGGCTGTATCTTTCAGACAGCAAAGGGGTCAATGACATATCCCCTCTGAAAAATCTCACCAACTTGAGCATTCTTGCACTTAATGATTGCAAGGGTGTGCGCGATATTACTGCGCTGGGGAATTTGACCAAACTTAGAATTTTGAGTCTCAGGGGACTGGAAGAGCTCAGCGATATTTCTGCCCTGAGCAGCCTCACTCAATTACGAACCCTCTATCTGCAGAAGTGCAAGAAAATAAGCCAAAAGCAGATTAATGAACTCAAGAAATCCTTGCCCAGGTGCAGTATCGAACTTCGCGCGGTTAATGTTGGCCGAGCGCTATAGCCAGGGAAGATCTGAATCCGCATCAAATGTCAATATATCACGAGCGTCCCCTATTTTGTAAGGTGGATAGGAGAAACAAATGCGTTTTCGGCAAAAAAAGAAACCATGCCTCGGACTTTTACCACCGGTATGGGTCTGTCTTGTTTGGTTGGTGCTGATCGTTACCCGTACCGGGTATGTCGACGCACAGGATCTTACCCTGCTGAAGATGGAATCCAGGGATAAAAAAACAGGGATTCTTTACAGCACCTTCACCCTGAAGGCCCCCCAAGCAGCGCTGGCAAAGCCGGTCGATCTGTCCGGCATAGCGTTTCCCGCCACCATTTTGGATAATTTCATCGGCGGTTTTTACGCAGTTGACCAGGAAGTGACCTTGCGGCGGAAAGTGACCCTATCCATCACCTATACGGAACAAGCCGTTGAACTCTATCGGCGAAAAAACCAAGACTTCAAGGAGGAAGCCCTCGCGATTATCAGGTACGCCAAAGGGGGTCTGTAACCTTTGCGGTCATAAAGACCGAAAAACAGGCCGCGGTCGTAGGCAGGAGCCACAGATGGGATTTTCCTCCGGAACTTGACGAACTGGTAGCATTTTATCCCGAGGTCGAATCTACCGTCCGCTCGTCGGACAAACAGGGCGGTGGCAGCGCCACTTTTGATGTTCAAGATGATCCTGCAAAGGTGTTATCCGTTTATCAGGAAATTCTGACGGCCCGCGGTTGGCGTTTGGACAAGGGGCCTTCGGGCAGTCCCCAAAACCGTAAGATGGAATATCGCAAAAAGAACCTCAATTTGACGATTTCGGCCAGAAGTCAATCGGGTGCCGGGACTTCCGTTGATCTGAAACTGCGGGATACCCGGCAAGTCCATATGGATAAAGGGCGCGGTTTTAGCTTTTCGGAGTTGATCGCCAAAGGGGACATGGACACCCTCCAAAAAATGGTGCAGGCCAATAAAGACCTCATCAACAAACGCAATGAATTTGGTGATATACCTTTAAACATCGCCATCCGGCATGGCCAACCCCGGGTAGCACAGTTTCTGATAGAAAACGGCGCCGATATCCATCTGGCGGGCGCTCGGGGATCCACCCCCCTGCACGAGGCGGTCGATAAAGACAACGTGACCATCACCCGGCTGTTGCTGGAACAGGGTGCCGATATTAACGCAAAGAATCATCACAACGAGACCCCGATACATCATCTAAAACACAGTGTCGATGTTGCCCGTCTCCTGGTTGAACACGATGCCGATGTGAATGACCGGGGCCGGGGGGGCAACACGGCATTGCACAAATGCATGCAAACCGGCAAGAAACAGGATTTGGCTGCATTCTTGATTCAGTCCGGTGCCGATGTCAATGCCCTCAACGATCTTGATGAATCCGCCATGCACCTGGCCCTGCAATACGGAAATGAAGACTATGTCGATCTGTTGATAGAAAACGGCGCCCTGTTCTATTTCGAATCGGAGGTCCGATCAAGCTTGCATTATGCGGTCATGGGCCGCAATCTCAGCCTAATCGACTGGGTTTTCCAGGAAGAAATGGATGTAAATCTGCAGGACCCCAATGGAAATACACCCCTTCACCTGGCCGTCTTTTACGATAGAGGAGAGCTAAAAATAGTCGATTATTTGGTCAGGCAAAAAGGAGCCGAATTGAATATTAAAAACAATGAAGGGCAGACGCCGGTGGATATAGCCAAGACAACAAACCATGAGGCCAAACAATACTTCGAAAAACTGGCGGTGGACTAGCTGTCCTCATGCGCCCAGGCTTCAATGCCTTATGCCTTTCATTTAGATGTCAGTATTTCACAATTGTTCATTAGATCAATCGCTTAGTCTGAATATTCCTATATTTATCTAATCAACAATTGGCCCGGTAAAAAGCTGCCCGCAGGGCTGAGTGGTTTTCATTTGCCGTCCTCCTGCCCGCCATCGCGAGCCGCTCAGGCGAGGCGGGCGGGTCTCAACGGGAAATGAAAAAATCTTCTTCCTCTGCGTTCTCTGTGCCTCGAGCGAAGCGGGCGGTGAACATCCCTTCATCCAGCACACTGCATCGAGCATCCCCGCCCGCCTCGCCTGAGCGGCTCGCGATGGCGGGCAGGCAGTATCCAGTCCCCGCTCTCAGCTAACAGCTCGCGCAAGGCGCGTCAACTATGACCCATTACCTATTACCTTTTACCCATCCCTTGGACACTTCGCCTCCCAAATTATATAATTGACCTTATAGATTGGCGATTGTATTCTTTCCTTTATCCTGAGATAGCTGTATGAATAAGAAATCCTGGCTTTTCTGCTCAATGGTTCAACACTAATATATAGTCATTCTTGTGGAAGAAGGGAGACCCGATGTCTGGAAAGATCACGCGACGGGCATTTATCAAACAGGGGATGTTTTTGGCCGGAGGCGTGCTGGGCGGTATGGGGTTGGGGCCTGCCGCAGCAGGTGCCGTTGCGAAACCGGATATCTTTGTTGTCCAGGGAACCAATTACTATGACAATACCATCAAAGCCGTCGATGGGCTGGGCGGCATAAGCCGGATCGTATCTAAAGGTTCAAGGGTCGGTTTGCTGGTGAATCTTTCCTTCCTGAACATCGGCGCCCACGTACATCCGGACATGACCCTGGCCATCGCCAGGATGTGCTTTGACGCCGGCGCCAGGGACGTCACCCTCATCAAATCTCCA
>CAMYNZ010000286.1 GCA_947259865.1 uncultured Desulfobacterales bacterium
AGTAATCTCCTAACATATTGTAATTAATAATAATATAATTTAATTGACTAATTTGGCAAAAATTTCGGTATAAGTAATTAAAAACAGACGGTTTGTCAAGATTTTTCACAATATTTTTTTTCTGGGTCCTTGCGCTCTCAAATGGTATGTGTTATTGAGATTTCGCGTAGCAGAATGTGACGGGATGAAACATAAACTATTATTATTATTGTAATTATTTGCTATACTAGGTGCAAATTCAGACAGCCTAAATACTAATGATACGTTTTGAAGGATAAATGGCGTTTGTTATGATAGGGTTTGCGCTGGAAAACAACCAAAGACGGTTTTACTAATTACTAATTATAACAACAAATTTACAATAAGTAAAATATGAGAATAACATATTGTTTTTATTATATTAATAATCTCAGTTTTCGTCAAAATAGTTTCTTTTAATAGGTAAAGGATTATGCAACCCATTATAACCCGCTTCCCACCCAGCCCCAGCGGTTATCTGCATGTCGGAAATGCCAGAACCGCTATTTTCAACTGGCTTTATGCTCGAAATATGAAAGGACGTTTTGTTCTGCGGATCGAAGATACGGATAAAGAGCGATCCACAAAAGAATCCGTCGAAGCCATATTTGAAGCACTCGAATGGCTGGGGGTTGACTGGGATGAAGGACCCTATTTTCAGTCCGAGAGAACTGAAATTTATCAGCAGCACATCCGGCAGTTGCTGGATGAAAACCGGGCCTATTATTGCACCTGCACGCCGGAGGCCTTGGAGGCCATGCGTAAAAAAGGTATGGAAGCAAGCGGAAAGCCGAAATACGACGGAACCTGCCGCGAAAAAGGACTCACCCGCACCGAAAATGCCGTTGTCCGTTTTAAAGCGCCCCTTGCGGGTACAACCCTACTTGAAGATGTGGTCAAAGGCAATATCGTTTTTCAAAATACAGAACTGGATGATTTTATCATCGCTCGAGGTGACGGCAGTCCCACCTATAATTTTGCAGTCGTGGTGGACGACATTACCATGAGGATCAACACGATCATCCGGGGCGATGATCATGTCATGAACACTCCCAAGCAGATGCTGCTGTACAACGCCCTGGAGAGCCCGCTGCCGATTTTTGCCCATGTTCCCATGGTGCTGGGCCCTGATCGCACTCGTCTGAGCAAACGTCATGGAGCCATGTCGGTTACGGCATATAGAGACATGGGCTTTTTGCCGGATGCTTTCATAAATTATCTGGTCCGTCTGGGGTGGTCATACGGTGACCAGGAATTTTTCACCCGGCAGGAGCTGATTGAAAAATTTTCCCTGGAAAATATCGGTCGCTCCGCCGGCATATTCGACCCCGAAAAGCTGCTGGCACTCAACGCCGACCACATCAAAGCCGCACAGCCGGAAGCACTCGTCAAACCGCTGGAGCCTTTTTTCAAAAACCTCGGCCATGATATTCAGCCGGGTCCATTCATCGAAAGCGTAATTAAAACACTCAATATCCGAAGCAAAACCCTTAAAAACATGGCGGAGGATGCCCTGTTTTACTTTGCAGAAGACGTTTCCTTTGATGAAAAGGCAGCAAAAAAATTTCTTAAAACCGCCGCGCTTGAACCGATCCAATTGTTGATAACAGCGTTAGCGTCATTGGATCAATTCGACGAAGCCAACCTGGAAAATGTTTTCAAACGTGTCATGGAGAAAACCGGGCTAAAACTGGGCAAAATTGCTCAACCGGTGCGCGTGGCCCTTACCGGACGAACCGCCAGCCCCGGCATATTTGAAATCATTGAAATCATCGGTAAAGATAAAGTCATCTCAAGGCTTCAAAAGGCAGTCCGCTATATTGAAAATCATGAGCAGCATGAATAGCTGTTATTTACCGCAGAGGCGCAGAGCACGCAGAGAAGTTTTTTTATTTCTTTTCGTTGAGAGGACGAAAAGAAATAACAACATGCCTTTCAGTTAAAAATAGCTTTCACTAGCGTATTTGACTAAATCAACCGATAATATGCCATTATGAAAGTTTATGAGACCGATCATTTACTTCTGCCGCAGGCAGATTGGTTTTTTGATTTGCCGGCCTCCCTGCCTTGCCATAGCTTTAGCGACGGCAGGTCAACGGCAAATCAAAAGAAACTTTATTTCTCTGCGATCTCTGCGCCTCTGCGGTGAACCGGATCTAAAACAGACACAAAATTGACTTGACGGTTTGACAACTATCGGGTAACAATAATAGCCATACTGAGGGATCGTCTAGCGGCAGGACGACGGGTTCTGGCCCCGTTAACCCAGGTTCGAATCCTGGTCCCTCAGCCATTTCGACATAGTCAGGGGCACTCAAAAAGAATTGAGTGCCTCTCTTTTTATTGCGCTTCGACCAAGAGTGCTTAAATTTGTGGGACTCCCTTGATTCATTAGCTGACTTTTATCTCGTCCCATAAGTCAAATATACAAAGGGCGTTCCTATATTAATGATTTTGGGGAATTAATTTTCTGTTCGATTAAGGAGTTATGTGGTAGTGTTGGCTTCGGTCAGGTGGTTAGCATGGCAACTGGCTCGGCCGGACATCATCAACGATTGGAGATTGGGGTCGGTAATTAGACCCATCTGACCTTCAGGATTTGTCAATATGATCTATTGGCAGAATTCAGCCCATAAGTTATAATTAACGTCCGCGAGTCAGTAGGACTAGTAAACCAATCCGTCCAAATATTAACAAAATATAATTACCGGGTAATAATTTCGTAAGGTTTTCCATGTATAGCAGGGCCGAACCCAGACAGGTCGGAACCAAACAGGTAAATATTATCAAGAAGGTAAAAATAGGTATCATCTAAAAGGATTCTCCCGTTTGTTCAGGAGCTTTAATCAATAGGAGCTGCTAAAATGAGTTTAAACCATAATGGGATGCAAAATTCACACGATCAATCCTTGCCTCCGAAATCGGTATCAATCCCTAAAAATCCGAAAAGGCCCAAGATACTTCATTCGGCTCTTCTGGTTACCGGAGTACTTTGTGTTGTCGCCTTAGGCATAAATGCTAGTATTTATTATTGGATTAACTTTCATTGGCGTCTTTCAACCGTAACCCCTGGTAAGGTATATCGGTCAGGCGAAATGCCGCTGGAAAATTTATTGAACCGCATTAAACAATATAAAATACGAACGATTATCGATCTACGAAAGCCCAAAAATCAGCCATACATCGATGCTGAGCATTTATTTTTATCAAGATTTGGAATAAAGCATTTCAATCTGCCCTCTGGTCAAATACCATCTGAAGAGACAATTGATCAATTTATTAAAGTAATGGATCAACCGAATAATTTTCCTGTTCTCATCCACTGTAGTGACGGCGAGGGTCGAGCCGTTATATTGTCCGCAATCTACCGCATAGAATACGAAGCCTGGGACAGTGACAGAGCCAGGCGAGCCTCGCGCTTGATAACTTATGGAAGCAGCTTTAGCACAAATTCTAGAAAAGGTATTTTCTTACAAAAGTATGTACCTCGTCGCCGCGAAATGATGAACCGATCGTATTCAAAATCAAAGCCGTAAAAACTTATCCGATTTTCAGGAGAATCTACGTTGCAGGGCTATAATTATGCCAAGCTGCTTTGAATGGATTCGACCTTTGAAACTTTAGTCTTTGAAAAATCGAAATGATGTTAGCCATGAAATACGTTCTTGAAAAATTAAACATACTGCCAAAACATACATTATTTGTCCTGGCGTCAGCCTTATTGAACATCATTATCTTTACGATTTTTCGTATAATATTTTGGGTTGTTTTTAACGTTCCCGATGATACGATTCCCTTTTCTATTTTTACGAAATCCCTTTACCTCGGATTAAAATTCGACATTAGACTTGCATTATTGATACATCTACCCGTACTGCTTCTCGCCTGGATTAAACCGCTGAGTGTAATTCACTCACCCTTTGGACGATACGTTTGGATCGGATATTTGATATCCGTGAATCTCATTATTCTAATTTTTTATGTATTTGATTTTGGCCATTATGAATACCTGCAGAGCAGATTAGATGCGGCGGTACTTCGATTTCTGTACAATAAACAAGAATCTTTCGGGATGATTTTAGAAAGTTATCCTGTTTTCTGGGGTTTACTGTTAATGGCGTTATATACAGTGGCTTACGGTTTTGCGATCATACGGTTGACAGTCAATATCAAAAAAGCTCCCATCATACAGATTACCAAACTGAAAAGAATAGCGGTACTATCCTTAATTATTTTCATTTATCTTTTTGGTATCTATGGTAAGTTTTCATGGTATCCACTGCGATGGTCGGATGCTTTCTTTTCAACCCACGTGTTTGCCTCCGACGTTTCATTGAATCCGGTATTGTACTTCTTTGATACCTATAAAAATAAGGATACGAGCTATGATGTGGCGAAGGTCAAGAAATATTATGACGTGATAGCGGATTATCTGGGGGTGGCCAATAAAGAAAGCGGAAGTTTACGTTTTAATCGGTATATGGATGAGCCTGTAAATCGATTGACTCGGCCCAATGTTATCATGGTCTTTTTAGAATCATTTGCTTATTACAAAACCGGCCTATCCGGCAATCCGCTGAATCCAACACCTAATTTTGATTCCCTGGCCAAAGAATCGATTTTATTTACACGGTTTTATACGCCTCACGGGGGGACCGCGCGGTCTGTTTTTTGTGCGATTACCGGGATTCCGGACATTGAGTTGAATAAAACATCATCGCGAAACCCTCTGGTGGTGAGACAACATACAATAGTTGAATCATTTAAAGGATATGGCAAGTATTATTTTCTTGGAGGCAGTGCCAACTGGGGAGAGATACGCGGGTTGCTATCCCACAACATACCGAACCTCCAGGTCTATGAGGAAGGCAGCTATTCATCTCCAAAAATTGATGTTTGGGGAATCAGTGATCTTCATCTTTTTGAAGAAGCCAATAAGGTGTTACGGACCCTCCAGGATCAGCCGTTCTTTGCAATTATCCATACTTCCGGAAACCACAAACCATACACCATTCCGAATGACA
>CAMYNZ010000287.1 GCA_947259865.1 uncultured Desulfobacterales bacterium
AAGCCCTCCTGATGGACACTGCTGATGATCCCGGGTTCGTACATGAACTCATGAAATTTACCACGGAGGTGGTCCGCAAGGTAGGCGATGCCCTGATAAAGGCAGGTTTTGCCCCTTCTCTGGGCGAGGCTGCTGCTTCGTGCAGTCTCATATCACCATCAATTTTCAAGGAATTTATAAAACCTTATCACCGTGAGCTTTGCAGATATTTTAGATCCAAAAAAGCATTTATGGCGCTGCATATATGCGGATATATTGATCCCGTAATGGCGGATGTGCTTGATTCAGGGATCCGCTTCCTCAGCCTGGAT
Organism: uncultured Desulfobacterales bacterium; assembly: GCA_947259865.1. The sequence continues at coordinate 312 of CAMYNZ010000287.1, forward strand.
GCACCCTCTTCCCTGGAAAAAATAATAGAACGGTCCGCCGGCAGGTTAATCGTGATGGGCAATGTAGCCACCACCTTGTTTGCCAGGGGCACAGTCGCGGAAATGGAGCAGGCTATTCGCGACTGCATCCAAACAGCTGCTGAAGGCAGCGGATACATCCTGGCTTCCGGTTGTGAAATTCCCCTTGATTCAACAGAGGACCGGGTTGCGCATTTTTTTAGCTACGGCCGCAAATATGGCCGGGAGTTTATGGCAAAATTGAGGCAACAAAAGCCGGAGCTCTTTCAAGGCTAATTGCATCTTGGCAGCATGGGGCCTATTATACTTTTAACCTTATTTTGCGAACAATATATTATTATTTACGGGTATAATAGTACAATGTTTTAAAATTACTTCAGCTGAATAAAGGAGTTAACATGTTAACCCACAGGCAAAGAATACTCAAGGTTGCCCGAGGCGAAATGGTCGATAAAATCCCCTGGGTGCCCAGAATCGATCTATGGCACAATGCCAATGACCTGGCAGGGACGATGCCTGAAAAATACAGGGGTCTTTCGGTGGAAGAAATTCATCGTGCTGAAGGATGGCCTTTACATAAAATGATTCCTGAATATTTAAAACCCGAAAAGCCTGAAGACATCATTCACAGAGCCATCGGGCTGTATCGTTTAAAAGAATTCCCCTACGATTTTGAGTTTTCTTCGGATGTAGACATTCAGGTGAAATACGAAGATGATGGCGATGAAAGCATAACCCATGTGGAATATCATACCCCGGTCGGTAGGGTCAGCGTCCGGCACGGAACCACCACGGAAATGCGAAAGTCGGGGGCCTCCATTACATGGGTCAAAGAAGCCGCTATAAAGAAAGCCGAGGATTATCATGTGCTGGCGCACATCTTCGGCAATCTGAAGTTGACGCCGGCGTATGAAAAATTCGCCGCCTGGAAAAATAGCGTCGCAGAGGACGGCATTGCTGTCGGGCAGGGTCTGGGGATCGCGTGCTCCTCGCCCATGCACTTTATCCAGAAAACATTTATCGGTGCCACGGATTTTTACTACCACTATCATGATTACCACAAAGAGATGCGCAAGCTGGCTGAGGCGCTGGAAAACACCTATAATCAGTTGATATCGATCCTGGCGGATTCGCCCGCCGATGCAATCCTGTGGTCCGCCAATGTCGATGATATGATTACCTATCCCCCCTATTTCGAAAAAGAGATTTTGCCCTGGTGTCGCAAAGCTTCTCAGGTGCTTCGCCCCCGGGGAATACTTCTGATTATGCATCCTGACGGCGAAAACAAGGGGCTGATGGATTTAATCCCTGAGTGCGGCATAGATATTGCGGATGCCGTGACACCCTATCCCATGACCAAAGTCACCATTGAAGAATATTATGACAGATGGTGCCGCTCCGACAAATTAACAATCCATGGAGGCATTCCCGAGATCATGCTGCTGGAAGAATCTACAACCTGGCAAGATCTCGAAGCCTACATGGACCATATGTTTACGGTGATATCTCCCGGTAAAAGGCTGGTTGCGTCTATCGGAGATACCAGCCCGCCCAACACGGAATTTGAACGGCTGGTATATATAGGGGAGCGTTTCGAAAAAGAGGGCCGGTTGCCGCTGGAAGCCGGGGCGGCCAGGCCTGTATCGGAAACTCAGCTTCAACAGGCTGCTGAGCGGGTGGCCCCTGAAACTGAACTGGTGGCCGATTTCAAAGCCATCCATGAAGATGTGCTCAGAGGAGATCGAGAAAAAATAATAGTAGATATTCAACAAATGCTGGACAGGGATTTTAAACCCCAGGAGATTCTGAACAGTGGTATGCTGTCCGCCATGGAAACTGTCGGGGAAAAGTTCAAAAACGAGGATATATTTATCCCGGAGGTGCTGCTTTCTGCCCGGGCAATGAAACAAGGCCTGCAGGTTTTGGAACCTTACCTGGCATTTTTGGATAAAGAAAGCAGTGGAAAGATCATGGTAGGGACCGTCCGTGGAGACCTCCATGACATTGGTAAAAACCTGGTGCTGACCATGTTGAGCGGCGTGGGTTTTGACACCGTGGATCTGGGTGTAAATGTAAAAGTTGATGATTTTGTTCGTGGAATCGCCGAACAAAAACCGGATATTCTGGGAGTGTCCGCATTACTGACAACCACCATGCCCCAGATGCGGGACATCATAGAAACCCTGACCGAAGCGGGTCTGAGAGAAAGTGTCAAAATAATAATCGGCGGGGCCCCCGTTACCCAGAAGTATTGTGATGACATAAAAGCTGATGGATATGCCAGGGACGCGGGTGATGCAGTTACGCTGGTCAAGGAATTAATGAAAGAACGGATCTCCAAAACCTGAGCAAGAAAGATGATAGGATCTTTTGGGGGCGGTGGGAAGACGCGACCAAAGAAAAAGATTTTTCTAGAAGCGATTTCAATATCTCAGATTAGGATCAAGGTCAAAACGCATAAATAGTTTAGCCGGTTTCCAGTTTGCCTGTAAAAAAAGGACTTCTTCCTAATTTTAACCGGCTAACGTGACAACCGGCTCAACGGGCTCAACCATTTTTTCGCAAAGGAGATTGAAGATGGCAAGAGAACCAAAACCCGACTTTGAAAGATATATGACCGCACTCCATTGCGAGGAGCCCGACAGGGTGCCGCTGGGTGACTGGCATGTCGATCAACTGCCAAAGGAAAACTTTATGGGCAAAAAGATCACCACCTTGCAGGATCAGGTGGATTTCTGGTACACAGCCGGTTTTGATTGCATCACATCCTCTTCCGGGATCCTGGAACCGGTTCGGGCGCCGGAGGGTATGACAACTAAAGGCGATGCCGTTCATACCGAATATGGAGACAGAATTTCCAGGGAATGGGCTCAGGAGCATGAAGGCGTAATCACCAGCCTCGAACACTTCGAAAAATATCCCTGGCCTGCAGTGGATGATTTTGATCTGTCCCAATGGGATTTTTTCGATAAAAACCTGCCAAAAGGTATGAAGGCCATCCATCTGCTGGGAAAGATCTACACAACGGCCTGGATGTTTATGGGAGCCGAGGTATTTTTCAATGCCCTGGAGACAAATGAGGAACTTATTGCGGCCATATTTGAAAAAATCGGACAAATTCAATACGAAACATTTCTAAGGGTGGTCGAGCACCCCTCGGTGGGGGCGGTGCTCAATCCTGATGATATTGCCCACAATACCGGTCTTCTGGTAAATCCGGTTCATTTAAGAAAATATCTGTTCCCATGGTATAAAAAGATGGGGGATGTGTGCCGCGACAGGGGCCTGGGGTTTATCTTCCACAGCGACGGTGATTGCACGGAAGTAATGAATGACATAGTTGACTGCAGATTCCATGCCTTTAACCCTTTACAGCCGAATGCCATGGACATCGACGAAGTTAAAAACAAATGGGGTAAAAAACTGTGCCTTATCGGCAACATCAATCTGGACTCAACACTTACCCTGGGGACCCCGCAGGATGTGCGGGCGGAGGTCTATGAACGCATTAGGACCATTGGACCCGGTGGCGGATATATGGTGGCCTCCTCCAATTCCATTACGGATTACGTACCGCCGGAAAATATGAAGGCCCTGATTGAAGCCACCTTTGAATTCGGCCGGTATCCCATCGAACTTGAGGCGGGGGGAATTAAAGGCAACATCTGGAAATATCAGGGTAAAGCCAAAAAGGAGGCCGATGCCTATCAGAGCGAACTGGATATTGACGCTTACACGGACGGCCTTTTAGGCAACGACGTCTCCCGCATCACAGGTCTGGCGCACAAGGATATTGACTCCGGCCGGGAGGTTACGGAAGTGATAAACAACGGCCTGATACCGGCCATGACCGAGGTGGGTAAACAATTTCAAAAAGGAATAATATACATCCCTGAAATGATGATAGCAGCCAGGATGATGGAGGCAACAGTTGACAGCCTCAAGGATCTACTCGTCGGTAAAGCCGACAAAAAACTGGGCCGGGTGGTCCTGGGCACCGTTAAAGGCGACCTCCATGACATCGGTAAAAATCTCGTCAAAATGATGCTCGAAGGTCAGGGGTTTGCCGTGCAAGACCTGGGTGTCTCCGTTAGCCCTGAAAGATTTGTCCAGAATATCCAGGAAAACAATACGGACATTGTGGCCATGACCGCATTGCTGACCACCACCATGATTGAGATGAGAAATACCATTAATGCCATAAAGAATGCAGGCGTAAGAGATCGGGTCAAGGTAATCGTCGGGGGTGCACCGGTCACCCAGAAATTTGCGGAGGATATAGGGGCCGATGGATATGCCTATGATGCTCCCGGTGCGGCCCAGCTTTGTAAAAAACTTCTCTCTTGATATTTTTTGGAGGTTTTCATCCCGTTTCCGAGTCATACACCGTCTGCGGCACGCTTGCAGGTTGAAGATGGGATGACCCCTGCTGTTTGGAAAATTTCCGACCGGATTCCCGATTTTTGCGGTCTTATTCAGCTTTTTGATCGTTTGTTTCCGGCAGTTCAAGCAAAAATATGTCTCCCAGTGATTCCCGCATCTGACCAAGGGTCAGATGCGCCATATCCTGGGGCACACCCCAGTTGGCGCAGGTCATTCGAACGACATCCGGCTGTTGCACCGAACGAAGCTCCAGCAAGGTGGCAAATACCTGATAGGTCATACCCCCTCCCGGATCCAGCTGAGCAACCATCACCGG
>CAMYNZ010000288.1 GCA_947259865.1 uncultured Desulfobacterales bacterium
TGTTCCGCAGGAATGACGGTTCATTTAATAATAACGTCCCGACACATCAATTATTTGCTTTAAGCCAATGTCTGCGCCGGCTCCAGAGGATTTGTCACGGGATGGCCCGCTTTTCGCCGCGTAATCGCCGACCGGATATCTTTATGGATGTCACTGCTGATCGGATATGCCAGTGCGATAAAGATGGCAATCAGATTGCAAATGGACGGTACCAGCGCGTATAGGGTGCGGAGAGCTAACTGAACCTGCGGAGCTTGTTCAACATTGGGAGTATACCCTGCCATCCCCAGAATTGACAGGCCGGCGCCAACCCCGATGGCGGCAGCGAACTTCTTTGAAATCGACCACAAACCGATATACTGGCCTTCCCGTCTCTCATTGGTCAGAAGTTCATCGTAATCGATGACATCCGCTTGAATTGCAGAAGGTATCGCCAGGGTGGCGCCAAAACCGATACCGGACAGAAACACCAAAACGCCGTAAATAACTGTATCCCCCGGGCCGAGAAAAAATACGCCGATAAATGCACCGGTATTGATAATCATCGAAGCCACCCAGGCGGCTTTTTTTCCGGTTCTGCGCGAGATGATAACCCATCCCGGCAGGAAGACGATCCCGGTCACAAAGTACAACAGCAGAAAAAAGTCGGCCAATTTGGATTGCAGCACGTACTCCACGTAGAAAAGTATGAGTGTTGCCGGCAGGTTATTTCCGATAGCGCTGACGGTGTACGCGATCAGCAGAATAATAAACGGCCGGTTGCGCGTGACCTGGCGAAGTCCGTTCCAGATTCCAGAAGTCTGGGTCTCTAAATTTTGCCGATTTTCTTTAATGGCGATAGCACACCACCAGCAAGTTCCAATGAGCAATGGCGCGTAGATTATGGCGATCCAGAAAAACTTGGCGCGCTCCCCGGCGTCGTCGCCGGCCAGACCGAAAAGCCACTCTACAACGGCGGGAGAACTGGCGGCTGCAAGTGTTCCGGCAATCAGAAACCCGTCCCGCAAGCCGAACAAGGATGTGCGTTCATCATAGTCGAAGGTAATTTCGGGTCCCAGGGATTCAAAGGGCACCACCACGGCGGTCCAGAAAAAAAAGAGCGCATAGATGCAGACGCCGAACCATACCGTCTCAAATGACGGGGACCCTGCCGGCGGATTGAACAGTAGGTACATCGTGAGGGCAACAAAAAAAGAACCGATGGCGATATAGGGCCGCCGCCGGCCGAATCGAGTCTGGGTGCGGTCTGACAAAAAACCGATCACCGGATCGGTGACCGCATCAAATATCCTTACGCTAAAGAGAAGGTAGCCTAAAACGGCAATGTTAATGCCGACCACATCGGTATAAAATTTTGGAATGTAGACATAAACCGGTATACCGACGACAGCCAGGGCATAGGCGGGTGCTGCATAGGCAATTTTTTTCCCCAGGGGAACGCGTTCTTTGGACGATGTTATCATGCTAAACCCAGGATCTGTCTTTTAAATGTTTTGTCGATGGGTTCTCTACCGATCCATATGGAGAATATCGCTTCCGCAAACTCAGCACCCTCGATGACACCTCTTGGCTCACCGTTTAGCGCCAGCTCAGTCCCCCTGCCGGGTATGTAAGTCAGAGAATATCGATCACCGGGCTTTACATCGATGTATAGAGAATTGTGATATTCGATTTGGGGTCGCAACCGTTCAAAAGTCTCCGGATCGACATTTTTTGCAATGCTCTTGTTTGTCGCCGGGCCGAAGTCTTCGCCCTTGATAGCATGGAAATATTGAACCTCTATGCGCTTGGCCCTGTCTGTGAGGGCTTCATCAATTGGACAATTCTCTTCGAGATAAAATGCGCCGACATAAGCCCGAATAAACTTCAGATACCGCAACAGACCTGTACCCCTGAGTTTAAGATTTGTTTCATCCGCACTGTAGCTTTCATCAAAATTAACACCCTGGATTTTTGCGCCGTAAATTTGGGTGGTTGCTGCTAATATAAAAAGAAATGAGAAGATTATTATTTTATATAAATTTGATTTCATTTCATTTCCTCATCATTTACTTGTTCAGATTTTGACTGCCGATTTATCAGGTGTGAGTTTGCCAAGGGGCAATCTTATCAGTGCCGGTTTAAGTATTTGATATAGGACAACAACAATTAGGGGACTTATGATCAACCATAAGACCACCGCATAAACGGTTAGATTCCAGAGCATACTGAAGCTGCCCCAGAGATCGTTTTGAATTAGATCGATGATTTCTTTCCCGAGTTTTGAAAATCGCTGGTCTCCAAAAAGCCAACCACCGGCTTTTAAAAAGGGAACCAGTAAGAACAATTGCAATGGATAAACCAGGTAGTTGACCAGTTGAATCGCCGGCAGGTTGAGCCTAAAGACGAACGCTGCAATGGCGCAGAGCGCGGTTGTCGCCCCGAGAACCGGGAAAATTCCTAGAGTGGTACCAATAGCAATGCTGAGGGCAATTTTTTCGTGGCTTATGCCCTGTTTCAACAGCGCCATAACCGGCTTCACTATCTTTCTTTTCAATAAACTGTTCATACGCCATCAACCCCTCTATTTTCGATTTAGAGAAAACATGATCATTTCAACTCAAAAATCAATATGGGAATAAAGAGAGCGGACTGATAGGGAAAAACTATTACTTTGTGAGGAGAGAGCAGGGCAACGGTGTCAAATCTTGAATAGTGAATAGTTGCGATTAACTCCGCTTAAGTAATTCACAATCCAAGATTCGACAGCCGTTACTCGATGCGAATATTTAATATTTAAGATGCGACCCCATAGACTTAATCGTAGCGGAAAATATCTACCCGTTATTTTACTAAACCGTGGTGGTAGGGGGGCTGTCAGGTTTATCTTTAAAGTAATCTTCAGGGTAGGCATCAACCAGTGGGGCATCGTCTTTCACCGCCATGTTTAAAATGGGGTTTCCCGGATAAAAGTAGATGCCATGCTCCCGGCCGATAACGAATCCCTCGTATTCGGAGCGGATGACCCCTGAATTGTGGGGCCGGCCCCATACATCTCTGGTTTCGGCTACGGGATCACCTTTGTGAATAGTATCTCCGGGGTGAACGAGGTGATGGACGATACAGGCGTCATTGACGCAAGGCGTGCGCATGCGCCGTACCGGATACCCGGCATCAACTATTTTTATGCCCCGGATTTCTTCTTTTTCGCCGCCGAGCATTCCGGCCCAGCGCATGACATTGCGTGTGCCGGTGCATGCTGCCGCGATGATTACCGGATCCGGCATGAGGCCTGTTCCCAACTCGGCCGTGAACGAAGAGATTTTTCCGGTTAGCAAAACGGATCCGGCCACCGAGCGGTGCAGCTTTTCGTCGATGTATTTATGGGCCGGGTATTCATTTATTATCGTATGCCCGTACGCTTTGACCATTTCATCCAGTTTCGCGGCCAGTTTAGATGCTTTTTTCATTTCTTCACTATTGCCGGGCCTGTAGAGTATCCGGTCACGGAAAACGAAGGACAGCGAGCCAATCCAGGCATTGTGATAATCAATCAGATAATCGGCAGAGGCTGCGACCTCTCCAAAAAGGCTCTGATAGGCAAGTTCGAGGGAGGAGGGTTTTTCTTCATCCGGATCTTCTTTGGGCGGCTTCTCTTCCGGCCACAGGCGATTGGGATCTTTTTGGGCATGATAGGGATCTCGCCGAGCGGTTCGAAGCCCCGCCGGGCTCAATGCCGGTATGGCAATGATCGTTCCTTTCATTTTTTGGACAAGGGCTTGTGTGATTAATTCGTAGACTACCAACGGTCCCGTGTGTTCGGGACCATGAATGCCGGCGGTCAACCATAAACACGGGCCGTCTTCTACTCCCTGGGCGATGATAACGGGCAAAAATTCAATATGACCGGTTGGATGTTTGAGCGCTTCCCATTTTCCGTATTGAATGCTACCGGGTGCAGATACAATATTACCAATCGCTATTTCCTTGGACATGTTCTGACCTCATCCAATATTGTTCATCTTTTACCGCTCTGTTTTTATCACAATCGTTAATGTGATTTTCGCTGGAATCTCCTGTCCATCCTGGGTGACAACCAGGTAAATTCCGTTTTCACCTCCCGGTATCGGTCCCCGGCTGAAACTCGCCGCGTCCATCTGGCGGGTTTTTAGCGGTTTCCAGGCGACCATTTTCAACGGCGAAATAATTTTTGTTAAAGCACTGCCGGCCGAAACGAAATCAGGCGGAAGATTGTGCACGTTGTCTTTGTTGACTCCCGCAAAAACAAAGCGGCCATAGGCCCTGTTGTTGTAGAGGTAAAGCGTCTTGTTCCAATCGATGGTAAAATCTTTTTCGGTTTTGTTAGTGATGGTCAAACGGAATGAATTGAAATAATTTTTGCCGTTTTTGAGCGGCTCGAGTTCGGCTTCATAGTGTTGATTGGCGGCGGTGAATGCGGCCGGCTGGCTGATCCAAACTCTGGTTGGGGCACAGCCACTCAAGATAAACTGAAGTGATATTAAACCTAAAACAACATTTTTTATCATATCTACGCCTCCGCTCATTGAGCTATATTTTTCGAACCATAACCTGGTTTTTCGAGATGGAGCAGCAAGGGCCTTTACCTCAAGTCATGATTTATTATCACAAAAACAGGGTCACAGCCATATCTTTTGCTAAAGGTTGACTTTTTCGCTCCATCGCTTAAATATGGTTTAAAATAGTACTGAAAAACGGTATTTATAAATAGTCAATTACTTTCGCAGAAAAAGGCCTTCAAACCGCTTTAAGACTATTTACACTTATTTCTGGGATACAACACCGGAACCTATCTCAAAAATAGTGGATCGGGGTTCAGAGCAAGGCGCGGGCTGGCGAAAAAGCGGAGCATACACGATAGTATTTGAGCATTTTGAGCCAGCCCGCAACACAGCTCTGGACCCCTAGACGCATTTTTGAGATAGGTTATAGTTTAACATCAACTAAAGGAACATTTATATGAAAAACCAAACAATCAACAATAGGCTGTCGGTATTGCT
>CAMYNZ010000289.1 GCA_947259865.1 uncultured Desulfobacterales bacterium
CCACCAGTACCGGGAAAAACTGTTCGCTGCTGATATGAATTCGGATGAACAGCGTCGCGTCAGACGATCGATTGCGCGTCGCAACAACAAGATTTTCGAACTGCTCAAGGATTGGCGACTTGAAAGCGGCGTGATTGATAAAATTGAAAAACAAATCAGGGGTCAGATAGAATGGTTTGATTTTATGAATCAGTCCCTGAATGTTTGTGCCGGAGTGGTCAACTCGCCGGTAAGAGAACTTCGGGAAAATATAAATACCAAAACCCAATTTGTGAAATGGGCCTGCGGTCAGTCCGGATTGAAACGGGACGAGGCCGCCGGGCTTTATGCCGAGATAAAAAACATTCGCGAGCAGGTATCGGACAGGGAAGAAACACTCAAGGCAAATAATAGAACCCTCAAAAGGATTATTGCCGCCGTCGAAGAAGGCCGGCGCAATGCCAAAGACGCAAAAAGCGAGCTGACCAGGGCCAACCTGCGCCTAGTCGTCAGTATTGCCAAAAAATATACTAACCGCGGCCTGCAGTTTCTGGATTTAATTCAGGAAGGAAATATCGGCCTCATGAAGGCGGTCGATAAGTTCGAGTATCGCCGGGGTTACAAATTCAGTACTTACGCCACCTGGTGGATACGACAGGCCATCACACGGGCTATCGCCGATCAGGCCAGAACGATTCGAATCCCGGTGCATATGATAGAGACAATCAACAAACTAATCCGTACCTCCAGATATCTGGTGCAAGAACAGGGGCGTGAGCCTACCCCGGAAGAGATCGCCGGTAAAATGGAAATCCCGCTTGAAAAGGTGCGAAAAGTATTAAAAATCGCCAGAGAACCTATTTCTCTGGAGACACCTATCGGAGAAGAAGAGGACAGCCATTTGGGTGATTTCATCGAGGACAAAAAATTCATGCTTCCCTCTGAAGCGGCTGTAAACCTCAATCTTGCCGAGCAGACCCGAAAGGTCCTGGCCACGCTGACACCCCGCGAAGAAAAAGTGTTGCGCATGCGTTTCGGGATCGGAGAAAAAGCTGATCATACGCTTGAAGAAGTCGGTCAGGATTTTGCCGTCACCCGTGAACGAATACGCCAGATTGAGGCCAAGGCCTTGCGAAAATTGAGGCACCCCACCCGAAGTCGCAAATTGAAGCATTTCATCGAGACATAAGCTCGATGTATCTGCTTGACAAATATGGTTTCTAAAGATAGACAATCACAGTTTCGGGGCCCATAGCTCAGCTGGCAGAGCCACCGGCTCATAACCGGTAGGTCCCTGGTTCGATCCCAGGTGGGCCCATTTCTGAAGTCAACGACTACCCGCAGAAAAGAAACTATTCGCTAGCCGGAGCTGACCGCCAGCTGCTGGTAACTTTTTTGTCGGCAAAGCAGCGGTGTTGAAATGAAATCCTGTTTTTTACCATTGAAACCTCACTGACGTGGTTGTTTTCGGTAACCACGTTTTTTTTTGAAGGTTCGAAGTCAAGGGGTGCAACATGCAGGCAACGGTTGCCGATATTATAGGGGCCATGGAGGTGATCGCGCCGACACGATTGGCTGAGGCGTGGGACAATGTGGGTTTGCAGGTGGGGCAAACGGACTGGCGCGTTAAAACCATCTGGATTGCCCTGGATCCATCACCGGATGTGGTTGCTGCCGCCTGTCAGAAAAACGTTGATCTTCTGATTACCCATCATCCGTTGATTTTCAAACCGCTGCGGTCCGTCGACTTTAATTCTGCTACCGGAAATTCAATCCGATTGGCCGCCCAGCAACAATTGGCCATATTTGCAGCCCATACAAATTTCGACAGTGCTGCCGGTGGCCTAAACGATACGCTGGCGCAGCAAATCGGGTTAGCCAACCTGAAAACGCTGGATAGATCCAAGGATTCCGGGACCTACAAATTGGTGGTGTATGTGCCGGTTGAATATGAGCAGGAATTTTTACACGCATTTCTGGATATGCGCTTTGCAGAAATCCGGCGATTTATCAATGATTCCTTTAAAACGCGGGACCGGGGTATTTTAAAGCCGGATTCGTCATCCGGCCGGCGTAAGGAAAATGCCGATGAATTATTTCGGTCAAAAGAGATAGCGTTTGAATCTGCCGTCCATGGCGAAGATCTCGACGGTGTTATTGAAAAGCTCATGGGTATCCACCCAAACCTGGCGATGTCCTACGATATTTATCCGTTGCAGGCAACTAACGAAGAATGGGGGCTTGGCCGAATCGGGCAGCTTGAAAAATCGCAAAATCTCAGGTCTTTTGCATTGGATATTAAAAAAAAGCTTGGGCTCACCTCCGTGAAAGTCGCCGGCGACTTATCTTTGCCAATCACCCGGGCGGCAGTTTGCACCGGCAGCGGCTCCAGCCTCATGAAGATATTTTTGGCCTCCGGCGCCCAGGCATTTATCAGCGGGGACCTGCATTATCATGACGCAAAGGCAGTACAGACCGCCAAAAGGGGCCTGATTGACATCGGACATTTTGCTTCAGAGCATTTGATCATTGATGCGCTTTCGCAAGAGCTCTCAAGGCTTTTGACGGATAAAGATTTTGATGTTACCATCGCAGCCTACAGACTTGAAATGGATCCGTTTGTTAGTTTTTAATATTCGCAAGGTTCGAAACGATACGATATGATTAGGGTTGCAAAGGAACAGATCGACAGACTGGTCAGGCTTCAGAAAATCGAGCTTGAATCACATGATATTAATTGTCGACTTGGCGAACTTCCGCACAAGCTCGATAAAATAGATGAAAAACTTCTCGCATTTGAGGGCGCAATCGCGGAAGCAGAAAATCGTCTGACTGAGCTCAAAAAAAATTACAGAACCTTTGAATCAGATGCTGAGGTGAATCTGTCTCGGATAAAAAAAAGTAAGCAAAAACTCGGATCCGTAAAAACCAACAAAGAATACCAGTCATCGTTAAAAGAAATCGAAGATTTGGAAACTATAAATTCAAAAATCGAAGATGATATGATTGAATGCCTTGAAACAATGGACGGCATCGAATCGGAGATCGACTCCAAGAAAAAAGAATATGCACAACTTTTTGATCGCGTAAAAAAGGAAAAGGAGTTGTTGCAGCAGGAATCCGATCAGGCCAAAGAGGGTATCGCATATCTTGATGCGGATCGATCGAGTTTAACAAAAACAATAGACCCCGTATTGTTGAGAAAGTATACGATGGTTAAAGAACTGGTGGGAAATGTGGCCATAACAGCTGTGAAAAATGCGATATGTCAGGGCTGTAATGTCAATATACCGCCGCAGCAGTATAATGAGTTGCAACGTTTTGACACCTTAATGTTTTGTCCACACTGCCAGAGAATCATCTATCCACTGGCATCTTGAAAAACGGCCGAAGTATTTCAAACGATCGCTGGTAAATACCAGAGGAAAGTCCGAACACCACAGGGCAGGGTGCTCCATAACGTGGAGTCGCGGTGACGCGAAGGAAAGTGCAACAGAAAGCAAACCGCCCGCTATCAAGCCGGACGGCTTGGTGGCGGGTAAGGGTGAAACGGTGCGGTAAGAGCGCACCAGTTCTCCGGGTGACCGGAGAAGCTCGGTAAACCCCACTCGGTGCAAGACCAAATAGAGGAGCGCTTGAGGGTGGCCCGCTCAAGCTCCCGGGTAGGTCGCATGAGGTGCCGGGTAACCGGTATCCGCAGATGAATGATCGTTACCCGGTTCGGAGTAATCTGCACCGGGCACAGAATTCGGCTTATGAGCTACTTTGGCCGTTTTTTCGCCGTGGCCACCCATATGCGTAACGTTCAAATGAAAGATACCGCTAATGTTTGTGACATAACCTTTGCTGAAAAGGTCAGACTGTTTTCACAGGATTATTTGAAATATTGTGTTTATCTCTCAAATGATGATGCCCCTTCATACGTTTTCAGCAAAAAGCTATATTCAAATCTGATATCCTCCTCCCAGCTGCTGGAAGATTTTCTCGATTTTCACGGTGCCAAAAACAATACGGATTGGTATTTTTACAGGGAACTTGCAGCTGCTGTCAGGCATTTGAGCCTGGGGTGCTACTCGTTGAAGCATCTGCTCAACCGTATCATTTTTTACGAGCTGGTAGATTTAGACAAGTTTAAAAGAGATGGAGAGACCACCTTTGATTTTTTAACCGAATCACTGATTCGTCTGGCGCCCGTGATCCTTGATGAGGCGCGACGCTTGAAAATACAAATCCCTGATAAAACTTTTGTTAATGCTGATTTCCCCGGTGTGATAACCGGTGACATGCTGAATTATGACATCGATGATGAAAATAGAGATCAACAGAAAAAAAATATTGTCAAGATTGCCAGTGATTTTATGAGAATTGCAGGGATCTTTGAACAGCATAGGTTTTATGAGCCTCTTGATATCAAGGAAATATTGCTGATTGTTCCTGATAAAATAAATGAGGTGGAAGTCAGACGATTTGAAATGCTGGTGCACAACCTTCAATCCTCTTTTGATACCTATGTAATTCATGGCGGCTACAGATTTGGCAACCGGAAACTCAAGCAACTCAGGGCCTATTTTTCAGCTGTTTTACACCTGCTGCAAATTATGGGACGACTGCTTCATTTTTACGAGCGGCATTTACACGAGGCGGGCTACAAAAATATTTACAAAGAGGTTCAAGACCGATTGGCGGCTTTGATTGATCCTGCCGCACTGTTGGACCGAACCACCAATTACGGGCTTTTTTATGTATGCCACTTTCTTACCACCGGAAATAAATTGGCCATCGAAATTCTTAATGAAAACATCGAGCGGGCAGCGATTACCGTCGGCGTCCCCGTGCAACTGGGGTTTCACGCCAGACCGAGCCTCCTGGTAGCCAAGATTGTGCAGTACTACGGAGGTCAGGTGGAGTTGGTGGTAGGTAAAGATCGATTTGACGCCAGCAGTGTGCTGGATATTCAATGGGCCGGGGGTAAAATTCAAAAAGAAGGTCTCAAAAAGGTTAGCTTCGA
>CAMYNZ010000290.1 GCA_947259865.1 uncultured Desulfobacterales bacterium
ACCAACTTTATCGGCGTACCCACCATGTACCAGATACTGGTAAACCATCCGGCCGCTGAAAAATTCGATACCCGCTCCCTTAAACGCTGCACCATCAGCGCCGCACCGGTCACCGAGGAACTCTACCGGGCTTTTACAACAAAATTCAACTGCAAGATGTATGAGGGATATGGTCTTACCGAAGCCTCGCCGGCGGTAGCACTGTGCCGCCCGGGCATGCCGTTGAAAAAGGGCTCCACCGGCATTCCCATACCGGGAGTTGCGGTAAAGATTTTTGACCCAGATGACAATGAAGTACCGGCAGGAGAACAGGGAGAAATTGTTGTAAAAGGGCCCAATGTAATGGTGGGGTATTACAAAAGACCCGAAGAGACCCAGGCCGCACTGCGGGGTGGGTGGCTGCACACCGGCGATGTAGGGTACCTTGACGAGGAAGGCTATCTCTATATCACCGACCGGCTCAAGGATATGGTTATCAAGGGCGGCTACAACCTTTATCCGAGCGAAATCGAAGGATATTTACACGAACATCCGGCGATTGCCGAAGTGTCGGTCATCGGAATTCCGGATGAAAAATACGGCGAAACCATCATGGCCTTTGTGGTCTTGTTGCCGGATCAGGAATTGTCTGAGAAAGAAGTAATTGAATATGCAAAGACCAAAATGACACCCTTCAAAGCGCCATCAAAGGTGAATTTTGTGGAAGCCCTGCCAAAATCTCTTGTCGGAAAAGTGCTTAAAAACGAGCTGCGGAAAATAGCTTAAAACAGCGTTTCGCCTCCCCCCACAGATCTTCAAGCATTCGAGCCGCCATGCCTATCCATATCCGGACAAAATAAGCTGAACCCTAATTGAGCGAAAGTCGAGGTCGAAGATCCGCCTCTGGAGGGGTACGCCATATCCAAGGCGTCCAAGGGTGAAGCCGTAGTAAGCTACTGCGAACCCTTGGCAACCAGCCAGGGGCTGACAAGCGCAGGAGATGGCGTGCTATCGGCTTGTCCGCCTCTGGCGAGGCTTTCCCGGAGGGGAAACAAAATGGAAATAAAATGATAAAATCCTTATTTCACTTATTTTCGCAATATAATTTTCAGCAAATATCTCAATACATCTGCGTCAATCGTGTTTTTACAAAGTTTTTCCATTTTGTTTACGCTCATTTAGGGTTGAATCTTGTCCGGATATGTCAATTCGACTGATTCTCATAACCATTCTCTATCCTCCCTCGGATGGCATCATCCCCAGTACTTTTGCCGGGTGATCCGCCGCCCTGGCCGCCTTCCGACAGTTCCTTTTCACCTGGGCGTCAGCCCGCGATCCACCCAGTGGATCGAATCACATCCAGGGTGACTTTGTTGGCTTGTCAGCGCGATCTATTTCAATGGGATAAATGTTAACCTGTTAACTTAACACATGTTAATCTGTGTAAACGAAACCCACCAGCAGCATATCGCCTTAATTTAATATTTATAATAATATCAGATAAATATATCGTTAACCGATTTGGCACGATGATTGCTATATTATTACTTTTTTTAAAAGATAGCCGCTGTAAACCAACCAGCACACGGCGCTTTTGCAATTAATATAACGATTTAAACCCAATATTCCGAAATAGAGCGAAATTTTATTTCAAGGAGGAATCATGTACAAAAAGATATTTTTTACCACGCTGGCACTATTTTTCGTTATCAGCACGGTGGGGATAAGCTTTGCGCTGGATAAAGGCAACAAACGCAAAGGCAAATACACCTACCGCAAAGTTTACAAAGCCTGTTTTGCGCGCGGAGAGGTTGAATCCAAGGTGCCGTCTATCAGCCCGGCCGACAAGACTCAAGCAGAATGGACATCGATCTTTGAATCAAAGACTTTCGAGCCGTTCGGCTGCAAGCAAGAGTGGCAGCAACTGTCGGAAACCGAAGTTATCGATATCTATGCTTATTTGCATGACCATGCGTCTGATTCGCCCACCCCGGCGAAATGCAAATAACCGCAGAATTCCACCAGGGTCAATGAAAGGGCAATATTTATTCTGCTTTCAAACCCATTAAAAATATAGAAGGAGGTTATGATGCGCTTAAAAAAACTGACGGCATTATCTTTTGTGATTGGCCTTGCTCTGGCGGTTACCATTGGATATGCCACCACAACCCTGGCCGCCGATGCATCGAAATCCGCATCCGATACCAGTTGGAAATTCCATACTATTGTGGATACTGATTTTGTGATGCAGCAAATCAAGGTTCCGATGCCTGAGAATATCATGCTCATCGATGCCCGACCCAAACGCGCCAAATATGACAAAGGGCATATTCCCATGGCGGTCAGTATTCCGGACATGCAGTTTAACAAGCTGACCAACAAGCTGCCCAAGGATAAAAATGCGCTGCTTATCTTTTATTGCGGCGGCCCCACCTGAAAGCTGAGTCACAAATCCGCCTGGAAGGCGGAAAAACTCGGTTACACCAATGTCAAGGTTTTTGCCAATGGGTTTCCCGGCTATATGAAGGTTGCTGGAAATTATGCCGGTGTATCGGCCGATTGGGTCCAAAAACAGATCGACAATAAAGCGGATATAGTGCTGATCGATTCGCGGCCCAAACGCAAAAAATATGACAAGGGGCATATCCCCACCGCTATCAGCCTCCCGGACATGCAGTTTAACAAACTGGCGGATCAGTTGCCCCCGGACAAAAGCAAGCTGCTTGTATTTTACTGCGGTGGCTTCAAATGCAAGTTGAGCCATAAATCTGCCAGAAAAGCAATCGATCTGGGTTATAGCAAAGTTAAGGTCTTTGCCGCCGGTTATCCGGCATGGAAAGCAGCCTACGGAAGCACCGGGGCGGTGGCGTCCAAGATCAAGGCCGGCACGGAAGAAGGCAGTATCGACCATGACACCTTTAAAGAAATCGTCAGTACCAGACCCGGAAGTATTTACCTCATCGACGTTCGCGATCCGGATGAATTCGCGACCGGAAGCTTCAAAACCGCCATCAATGTTCCGGTTGACATCCTGGAGGCCAAAATCAAGACCCTACCCGCCGACAAACCCATCGTATTTGTTTGCGGCACCGGTGCCAGAAGCGGTGAATCCTTTTACATGGTGCAGGATTTAAGACCGGAATTGAAAAGGGTCTATTATCTTGAAGGCGAATTGGTGTTTAACAAAGACGGTTCATTTAAAATTACCGAACCGGTGTCCTAACGGTTAAGCGCATATGCGGAATCGATTGGCGCTGTTGCCTGAAAGAACGGTGCCAATCGATCATGTTACTATTTGGGAGTCGACAATGAACCCAGCAGAAAAGAAAAATTCTTTTCTTAAATATATCATTCTGACGATGACCGGTTTGATGTTGTGGCCGGCGGCGTTGTCTGCCGCCCAGAGTGATGAGCACCAGGCGCCCGGGCGCGTCATGGCCCAGCAGGCCACCAAAACCCGAAAAGTCTGGAATACTACCGATCATACCAAACACGCAGCTTTGCAAAAGGATTTTAAATCCGGAGGGGAGATCACCCAGGCCTGCCTGTCCTGTCACTCCGAAGCTGAAGCCCAGTTTCACAAAACCATTCACTGGACCTGGCTGGCCGATCCGGCTGACAAAGATAAGCAGTTCGGCAAGGCCGGAAATTCGTTAAACAATTTCTGCATTTCAACCAACAAAAACCAAGACAAGAGTTGTTTGGCCTGTCATCCGGGATGGGGCACATCCGGGGATAACGCGATCAACTGTCTGGTCTGTCACAGCCGCAAGGACGTGAACTGGGATGAAAGCGTCGAGGATATCGCGGCTTTTCTGGATGCCGGCGATGAGGATTCGGTGGAGATTGCCAAAGAGATCCAGGCTGAGCTGCGCGAGGCGGCCCAGGATGTGGGTCCACCCGGGCGCAAAAATTGTGGATCCTGTCATTTTTACGGTGGTGGTGGTGACGGGGTGAAACACGGTGATTTGGATACCTCCCTGGTCAAACCCAATAAAGCCCTGGATGTCCACATGGGGGTTAACAGCCAGAATTTTGATTGTGTACGCTGTCACACCACCGTCCTGCATAACATAGCCGGCCGCGTATATACCTTACCGGCGGCAAAGAATCGCAAGAGTCTGTTGGAAGACGATTTGGCCGCCAAGATCACCTGTGAATCCTGTCACACCCACACTCCCCATTCAGCCGGGTCAAAGGCCAACGATCATACCGACAAGGTGGCCTGCCAGAGCTGTCATATTCCGGAGTATGCCAGGGTAAATCCCACCAAGATGTCCTGGGATTGGTCCCAGGCCGGCAAAACAAAGGACGGTAAAAAATACAAAACCAAAGATGCGTTCGGCAAATACGATTACATGACCATCAAGGGTCAGATGAAGTGGGCAAAACATATTAAACCCGAGTATTTCTGGTACAACGGCATCATTAAATCGGTGACAGCCAGAGATCAAATTGATCCCGGCCGGCCGGTAAAAGTTTCCTGGCCGGAGGGCAGCCGACAGGACCCCAACGCCCGCATCTATCCGTTTAAAGTCCATCGCGGTAGTCAGCCATACGACAAGGAACTCAATACCCTGCTGGTGCCGCTGCTGTCCGGTAAAGATGGTTACTGGACCACCCTGGATTGGAACCGAGCGCTGAGCAAAGGCCAGGAATCTGCGGAACTGCCTTTTTCAGGCCGGTTTGATTTTGTGGAGACCACCTATGTGTTTCCGATCACTCACATGGTGGCGCCCAAAGAAAACGCCCTGGCCTGTACCGAGTGCCACAGTCGACAGGACAGCCGCCTGGCCAAAATGGGTGGTTTTTATATGCCCGCGCGGGACCGGAGTCGGTGGCTCGATAGTTTTGGCTGGATCGCTGTGATAGGCTCTCTGGCAGGGGTGGTTCTGCACGGTGCGGGTCGATTTTTTACCAACGGCAAAAACGGGAAAAACAACCCGAAATAATTCACTGCAACAAAAAGCGTAAAAGGGGAATCCGCCCAGCAGGATTTCGGGCAACAATCCGTTCATTCTTGACAAATTTTACCCGGCGCCCTTGGCAGCCATCATTCACCGCATCACTGAATGGTGAATTTGGACTCCGGTGAAATTTCACCTATTATTTTTTTGATTTCTCTTTTAGCGCCGGCTTTTTCCTCAACTTCAATGACGATATCCATCCAACCCATACCGGTCCCGGAACGTATAAGTTTGCCGATCTGCCTTTCTGAAATTAACTGCCCGATTTTGTCTCTGGCTTCAAGTTCTGGTTTTGTTGCAAAGTCATCACCCGGCCACCGGAAAAGAATCCGCAAATTTTTATCCGGCTGATTGCCGGACACTATGTCAGCGGGTTGGGAATCCTGTGATGAGTCACCGTTTGAACAGTTGATGACCAGTATAAAAATAGCGGCTATTCCTACGATGGGGACAATCAATTTCATGGCCGCCTCCAGGCTGTCGCGTTACAATTATATCCAAAGGGAGATACCCCTGAAGTCTCTTGTGAGCCCGCTATGATCTGCGGGGAAATAGATCTCCAAGGCGAGGGACGAAGCGCGGTGTTTTTCGCTTGTAGCTTTCAAAGGCCTCGCCGAAAGTTTGCGCCAGGGCAGTATCTTCAGTGGCAGCAAGCCGATAGTACACGAATACGAGTATGGGGAAGATCATCAACGTTAACAGGGTGGGCCAATGCAGCAGCCATCCGAATAAGACGAAGAAGAGGCCGACATACTGCGGGTGTCTGATGTACCGATAAATTCCGTCTGTGACCAACTCCCCGGACTTATGAATTTTACGCCAGCCCACAATAACCAGCACGATTCCCATGAGGGTCAGCCAGGTTCCGGCGATCATACCGAACGTGCCAAACATCTTGCGGCTGATGGGCACGAGTTTTGGATAATCAAAAAGAGGTGAAAAGATATAAAAGATTAGCGGAAAACCAAACATCTCCGTAAAGAGTGCTATCAGAAATCCGACAAAAGCTCCCGTCGATTTCCAATTTTTTTCCCGCGCTGTCCGGCGATAGGGCAAAATAGCTAAAAAACTAGCAAATATGAGAATGTTTAAGATGATAATGCCGTTTCGACCAATGTAATCTTCAATGAAGGCGCTGGTCGGTGGCCTCCCGTGCTGACCGAAAAGTTTCACGGTGTAAAGATATAAAAACCCGATCAACCCGAAAATACCGATACCAACCAATAACCTGTCTTTTGTACGCGATTTCACTCTTTTTATTCCATCCCGGGTTATATAAAATAATCTCAGTAAAAACCTGATCTTACAATACGCACCATCATTGAAAAATCAAGTTTGAAAGCCTCTACCGATGGTTTCAAAAAAATTCCCATCAACGTTCAAAGGGACTTGCCACCAGTTGCCGGTCGATGATAAGCAAGGTGGTCTTTGGATCAAAAATGCCACCCAATCGATATGCAAAAGACAAGCCTCTTACAAACGGATAAAATCAAACAAAACGCCATGTACCTGTACTTGATGGTACTGACAATCGGATCCACGGTGGGGCTGCAGGCCTGGACCACGCTGTTTAACAATTTTGCGGTTGAGGTTGCCGCGCTGGACGGCAAGCTTATTGGCACCATTCAATCGATCAGGGAAATCCCGGGCTTTCTGGCCCTGCTGGTCGTATTCGTCATCCGATTTATCAAAGAAAACCGACTATCGGCCCTGTCGATACTTTTTTTGGGCATTGGCCTGGCCGCCACCGGCCTGTTTCCATCCTTTGCAGGTTTAACGCTCACTACCCTGATGATGAGTTTCGGGTTTCATTATTTTGAAACCACCCAGATGTCCTTAACGCTTCAATACTTCAAAGAAAATGAATCTCCATGGGTGTTCGGTAAGCTGCGCAGCCTGGCGGCGGCATCCAGTATTGCCGTGGGGCTTTTTATTTTTCTGTTGGCATCCATTCTTAATTTTCTACAACTTTATCTTATCATTGGTGGGGCCATCATAGCCGGGGGCATATGGGGGTTGACTCAAAATCCGGATGACCGCAACCTTGTTCCCCAGCGCAAAAAAATGATCTTTCGCAAAAAATACTGGCTATTTTACTTTCTGACCTTTATGGCCGGGGCCAGGCGACAGATATTTATGGTTTTTTCAGTTTTGCTGATGGTTCAAAAATTCGAGTATTCGGTTCAGGAAGTCACGCTGTTGTTTGTCATTAACAATACAATCAATTATTTTCTAAGTCCGCTGATCGGTAGAAGTATAATCCGTTTCGGCGAGCGCAGGGTTTTGTCTTTGGAGTACATGATCCTGATTTTTATTTTTCTGGCCTATGCCTACACCGACTCAAAACTAATCGTTGCCGGATTGTACATTCTGGATCATATTTTTTTTAATTTTGCCATCGCCATCCGCACCTTCTTCCAGAAAATAGGCGATCCGCAGGACATCGCTCCGAGCATGGCTGTCGGGTTTACTATTAATCACATTGCAGCCGTTTTTCTGCCGGCCATCGGTGGTCTTTTATGGATGGTGGATTATCGTATTCCCTTTATCGGCGGTGCAGCCATGGCGTTGATTTCACTGCTGGCCGTGCAGAGAATTCATAACTGAATTGCTTACAGTCTGAGGCTATTAAGGACTTTGGGGCAGTCATGCTGCGATGGGTAGAGGGGTTAAGTGAATGCGGTAAATGCGGGGACAGCTTTTTTACACACTTATGGATGTCCTATCCCGGTTCAATCGGAAAATAGCGCATTGAAACGCTTAGCCTGAAGACGGGAGCGACTCCTCGATGCCCTGCTTGAGTATTGTCCAGCTATCTTGGCGGTCTTTTTGCGCCAGGGGCTGTTTCAATTCCATCAGGACATCTTCAACATAGGCCTTTCTTCGCATCCCTACCAGCACCACGGACACGCCGGCGGTGGACCGAAGGGCCCGGATCGCTTTCTGGCTGAGGGTGCCCTGTTTTTCCCATTCCGGATCAGCGTCATTGACCGCGTAGCGGATCCGGTTTAACAAACGGGCGGCATCTTCTACATAAATGGAGCCCACTGCCTCAAAGGCCGCTTCCAGGCACATCGAGTGGGAAGCCATCCAGCGGGTCAGCTCGGCATTTTCTTTGGCATAGGGCGCCAGAAAATCAAAAACCCCCTGGACTCGCGGCCAAAACATGCCCGCCTCTGCCTGGCGGTAGTTTTCGTAGGACCCAAAATTTTTCCAGTAGTGTTTGAGGCTATCGCCCACCTCGTTTTGCTGCTTGATCCGAGCCTGCAACCCACCGGGAATCTCCATCTGGGGAAGGATTTTTCGCCAGAGCCGCGTTTCCGATTTTACAAGCCGGCGAATCTTTTCGATCACCTCATTGGTATCCATGCGCACCGTTTGCGCAAGATCGGCCAGACGCACAAGCCGCCCGGCGGCAAAAGCATTCAGGGGTCTGTTGATCAGAACGCCCAGGTTTTTCCCCGCGGCAAACGCAAGCGCGCTATTGCTGCCGGGCTGGTTGCGTTCGAGCACCGCTCCGGGCTCCAGCAGGTTGCAGGGCATCTGGACCAGGCCAAAGTGATGATTGGCTGAAATGCTTTCTGCGATTCCCCAAACGGTTTCCAGGCAGGTAAACTCGAGATCCTCGGCGTCACTGGGAAACGTGTTGGAGCTGATGCCATAAAAGCGGATGCGCCCTTTTTCTATCTCTTTTTCCAGGTGGTCAAATGCTGCCCGGATGCGGCGGTAATATTCCCGCCGGGCACTTTCCAGGGTCACACCGTTTTTTTTGGCCCATCCCAGGTAGTACTCGGGATTGTGCAGAAGATATCCGTCTAAAGATTCCAGTTTCATCCGGGCCAGGCTGCGGGTGAGCTGATCTGCGATAAATTCCGGGTGAATGCAGTGCTCCAGACCCTGATCGTACTCCACCAGATCCTGAAAGGGTCGGCCTTCGCTTTTGCGCTGCTGGCTCAAAGCGAAGTTTTCCCCCTGGAGATAA
>CAMYNZ010000291.1 GCA_947259865.1 uncultured Desulfobacterales bacterium
CAAAATCCCCTGCCAGGTGGACGGCGGTTTAAAGTGCTTCGGCCATCCGATCGGTGCCTCCGGGCTCAGAATGCTGTATGAACTGTATCTGCAGTTTCATGGCCTCGCCGATGAACGTCAGCTCGAAAACCCTAAATTTGGTTTAACCCATAATCTGGGCGGTTTTCCGGCTATGAATGTATGCAGCATTTCTATTGTCGGAAAATATGAAGGATAAAAACGGGCTGGATTAGTTCCTAATAATTATTTTTTGTGCTTTCAGCTTTCAGCTATGAGCTCCATTGCGCCTTAATCTTGAACCTGACCCGAGGTTTTGAGACCAGTTCCAAAATTTTCCACACATAGGTAATGGGGAGTACCTTATGCAAATCCTTGATTACACCGAAGACCACCTCCGATTCCGCACAAAGCTGAGAGCCTTTTTAGATAAGGAAGTAACGCCCCATGTCGATCAATGGGAGCAGGAAGGTATCATTCCCAAAGACATCTGGAAAAAAATGGGGCAGGGCGGTTTTTTGTGTCCGGGGACTGCTCCGGAGTATGGCGGTTTGGGGGGTAATTATCTGTATTCCGTTATTGTATCCGAGGAACTGACCCGGACCCGGCAGACCGGTCTGGCGGCCAACCTGCATAGCGATATTGTGGTACCGTATATAGAATCCTATGCCACCGATGAGATCAAAAAAAAGTATCTGCCCGGGTGCGTTTCCGGAGACATCGTCACAGCGGTGGCCATGACCGAGCCGGATGCCGGCAGCGATCTGGCCGCAATAAAAACGTCTGCCGCGGAAGAAGGCGACGGTGTAATTCTTGACGGTTCCAAAATATTTATCTCCAACGGGATCCATGCCGATCTTATAATTGTGGCCGCCAAAGATCCTGCCGTGGAGGATCCCTATCAGTCCATTTCCCTTTATCTTCTGGAAGATGGCACGCCTGGATTCAAGCGCGGCAGAAAATTAGATAAAATGGGAATGCACAGTCAGGATACGGCCGAGCTGTTTTTTAGCGGTTGCCGTATACCGCGGGAAAACAGGCTGGGTGAAAAAGGGATGGGATTTCTCATGCTGATGGAAAAGCTCCAGCAGGAACGCCTGACGTGTGCAATAGCGGCCGTCCCGGCGGCCGAACTCATACTGGAATGGACCACGGAGTTTTGTAAAAATAATTCGCGTGCCGGCAAACCGCTGTCCAAATATCAGGCCACTCAATTTGCCCTGGTGGAGATGGCAACCGAGGTGCGCCTGGGAAGAACATTTGTCGACAGGCTGGTCAATGAACACATGGCCGGCAATAATTTAGTCATTGAAACATCCATGGCGAAATACTGGACCACCGATCTGGTCAAAAAGGTGGCCGACCGTTGTCTGGATCTCGTAGGGCACGAGGCGATGCTGGAAAGATGCCCCATCACCAGAGCCTTCCGGGATGTGCGCGTCATGTCGATTTTCGCAGGTACCAATGAAATTATGAAAAATATCGTGGCCAAGTTCATGGGCCTTTAAAACACAGGTGTGCTTTCCCCAAAACATTTCAAATGGTAGAAAAAAAACTTCTCATTTTCCACCAGGGCGCCCTCGGAGATTTTGTACTGACCTTTCCGGCCCTGATCCGGCTAAAAAAACATTTCACCCCCATTGATGCTGTCTGTAAACCGCAGCTGGGTGAATTGGCCAAAGACCTGGGGTTGATCGAAAACTGGTTTTCTCAGGACGCCGCACGGTTAGCTTCCTTATTTTCAGATTCAATCGATCCGGATGTTAAAAATCTTCTGAATACCTACGCTGAAA
Source organism: uncultured Desulfobacterales bacterium (assembly GCA_947259865.1). The sequence continues at coordinate 1,791 of CAMYNZ010000291.1, forward strand.
TTATTCTCTTTTCATTTTCAAAGCATCTGGCACAATCCATCAATCACATCCGGCATCACCCGGTCCACCGAATTCCGCCCAGACCCCAACCCACTGATAACATTCATGTCGCCCTGCATTTACTGAATAATCTGGTAAGTTGCGGACTGATAGCTGCAGAAAACAGTCTGAACCCCTTTGAGCAACCATCATTTTATGGGCCAAAGGAGGTGCTCTATAATTCATTGCATTCTCGACAAGTATTGCTTCACCCCGGAGCGGGCAGTCAGAAAAAAATGTGGCCCCTAACAAATTTTGTGCAGTTAGAAAAGCTCTTAAAATCGGACCGATACAGGCCCGAATATATTATGGGTCCTGCTGACAGGTTTCTGAGCGACGCGCTTCGGACACCCGATGCCCGGCAAAGCGTGGTGCATGCCCCTGTGAACATTCCAGCGCTGGCAGCTTTGATAAGAACAGCCGGCGGGTATATCGGAAATGATTCCGGTGTCAGCCATCTGGTTGCCTACCTTGGACTGCCGACGGTGGCTGTCTTCGGACCGTCGGATCCGGAAATGTGGAGACCGATCGGGCCGAGGGTTCAGATCGTGCGGTCAAGGTTTCACCACGGGCCTGAGGTGGAGCCCCATCGTAAAAACCCGAATAGCCAGGACTGTTTTGCCGAAATTACTCCCGCTATAGTGCTGGATGCCTTTTACAAGATTGTCAGCCAGGAAAAGAGGATGGCCGGCAGCAGCCGTGTGAATCGATAGGTTCCCGCACGGTTCTGAGTGGGGCTAGAGGTGAAATACCTCCGGTCTGCCCGATTCCCTGCCTTTCTATGAGTACCTCAAACCACCATATTTTTTAGTATCCCGAAATGAAAAAAATGCAGTATAGTAACAGTAGAATGCGGTTTTCCATTTTAATATCAACTGCGAACTTATAGCAGAAGATTGCATTTCCTTTTAGGGGCCGAATGCCTCGTTTCAAACAAGGGCAACATTCTGGTTTTTGGCCCTACATTTGACTTTCAGGAGCGATTTTCATAAACCAGGCCTTGAATCTGAGCCACTGCCCCGTTAAGGGTTCTTTGGTTTCGATCACTTCTTGGTTATCGATCCGGGTGTGCCATTCGAGCTTGCCCTTTTCGTTTACAACCACACGATAGGTGAAGTTTGACAGGCTTTCCTCGCGGCCTTGCAGATAGGACTTTACCAATGGTTCAGAGTCAATGAGCAAGCCCATTTCGGCATTGATCTCTATCGAACGTGGGTCGAGATTCAGCGATCCGACGAACAGGTATCTCCGATCAATTGAAATTAGCTTAGTATGCAACGTAAGTGTTTCCGGAGCGCTGTCATCGCCTTCCAATTCACGCGCCGCATCAGCGCGTATTTCATAAAGCTTGGCACCGGCTTTGATAACATCCCGGCGATAGCGAGAATAAGCCGAATGCACAGGCACATGATTGTTGGACGCCAGTGAATTCGTGAGAATAACGACCCGTACTCCTTTGACGACTAGATCACGAATTAACTGCACACCTCTATCGCCCGGCACATAGTAAGGTGAGATAAAAATAACTTCTGTTTCAGCACGCCTCACGACTTCGCTCAAATCACTGGCTAGTTGCATGTGCGCTTCATCAATCTTGTTGATCAGTTTGTCGGGATGGTCGGCAAGAATCCTTGCCGGTCCGACAAACAGTGGCTTTCGATCGGCTATGAGATCCTGCAGTAATTGGCTTTTGAGCGCCTTTCCGTAAACTGTATAGTAAATATCATCGAGTTTTGCAGCAACATATGCACGAACAGTTTGCAGATCTTCATCCACTTTGGGCGTGATGAACTGTTCGATGGGCACCGCACGCGAATGGTTCCAGTATTTGTCAAATGATTTGGATATATCCGCTGCAATGGGTCCCATGGCCAAAACATCGAAATCCACAAACACAGAATCCTTTTTGAGCTGAAAGTACTCATCGGCTATATTGCGACCACCAACAACGCTGATCGAGTTATCCACGGTAAACGATTTGTTGTGCATGCGTCGGTTCGCCTGACTGAAATCGCCGATAAAGTTAAATAACCATATGCCGCGCCGTGACAGAGGATTAAATATGCGGATTTCAATATTAGGATGCTGATTTATCAGCAGGAAACTGCGATCGGGAACGGTGGTAAAAATGTCATCCAGCAGGAAGCGCACCCGAACCCCGCGATCTGCTGCTTTGAGCAGCGAGTTAGCCATCACGGCACCGGCAGTATCATTTTTCATAAGTAGATACTGGAGATCGATAGTTTTCTCCGCTATTTCCGCCAACCGGAGTCTGACCCCCAGCGCATCCATGCCTTTACTAAGGGGATAGAATCCGGATTGCCCTTTATGCAATGCTGCCCAATCTGCAACGGCCTTACCTAACCTGGTATCGCCTGTGTTAGTGATCGCTGTGCTGTAGGATTTAGGTTGGTCAAAAGATACCGTGGCACAGCCAGCTACCGAAAAAACCATGGCAATTGAAAGATATAAGAGTATGCTTTTCATTTTGACTCCTTCCCATAAATCCATTTACTGCCGCAGCGATTTCTCCTTTATGCTATGCAGCAATTTCAGTATCTATGTTATTGTTGTATCCAGCAAGCGCTTACGATACAAGTGATCTCTGGCTACCGGTGGCCGGTGAAGCTTGGTGAGGATCTGGGGTATCGAGGTTTCTTGACTCGTCATTGAAAAGGCTTTACATACTTTTATGCAAATTAGTGAACAAAACACTGAATATGATTGATATTTATTGCTGCCTCTGTCAAGTGTAAGTTTCCGTTCTAATGCATTTATCAGCTTTCCTGAAAATAAATCAACCCCATTACTACAATTAACTAATCTAGTAACCGGTGTAATAGTCTTGCCAACATTCGTAACGGCTCTCCTAAGGCCAGGCCATCAAATTATAACACCATATTACAGTTGAGCGGATTTCCCTTGTTTGATCTTATTTTTTATTGGGAAACAAAATAAAATACCGGGATTTGAGCTTCCCGGTTTAGAGTGCTCAGGTGTACAATTAGCAATAAAGGGTGCAACATTTCGGGCTAAAAATTCTGGCTGTTAATAGCAGACTGTCACACTCAGAGTTAATGGTTTTTTATGTCTATTTCGGATGCCCAAAAC
>CAMYNZ010000292.1 GCA_947259865.1 uncultured Desulfobacterales bacterium
AAAACCTGGAGGATTAATTGCGATTTCGGGGAGTCTTTGCCATATACACCGTCATTCCTGCGAAAGAGATTGTGCCGCAATTCGTAAAACTCCACATATTGGTGTTTTTGTCATTCCGGGCTTGACCCGGGATCCATTTTTTTTCAAGATTTTACGCTACTGGATGCCGGATCCGTCATCCCGGACTTGATCCGGGACCGGCATGACAGCTATAAATCAGACGTATGTTTGAATTATGACACAGTCTCAAAAGCAGGAATCCAGTAATGTTATCCTAGTTTGACCTGGATGCCCGTTAACAGATCAAGTACGGCGCAGGCTTTGCGGGCATGACAAGAAATACACCCCGACTGCCTGCATAACTTCGGAGAGAGTAACATGCAAATTGCTGTCATCGGCTCAGGGATTTCGGGTATGACCGCGGCCTATTTGCTGAGCGAAGATCATGAAGTAGTTGTTTACGAAGCCAACGACTATATCGGCGGACATACAAATACGGTCGATATTCATCTTAACGGTGATCGCTATGCCGTAGATACCGGATTCATTGTCTTCAACGAGCAGACATATCCCAACTTCATCAAACTCATGAATCGTCTTGAAGTGGACTGGAAGCTATCGAATATGAGTTTTAGCGTACAATGTGAAAAAACCGGTCTGGAATTCAGCCCCAGCACACTGAACTCACTTTTTATTCAGCGGAAAAACCTTTTGCGGCCGTCATTTTACCGCATGGTCTGGGATGTGTTACGCTTCAAACGAGATTCGGAAGAACTTCTGAAAACCGATGATTACGAACTGACCCTTGATGCCTATCTGACGCAGAAGGGTTACTCGCGGACCTTTGTTGAACATTTTATCATTCCAATGGGGGAAGCCATCTGGTCGGCTGATCCGGTTAAATTCAACAAATTTCCCGCGCTCTATTTTGCCCAATTTTTCAAAAACCATGGATTTTTAAACGTTAAAAACCAACCCCAATGGCTCACGATAAAAGGCGGGTCGAGACAATATGTTCCACCAATCACCCAATCCTATCGGGATCAGATCCGTCTCAACTGCCCGGTTACCGCTGTCCGCAGACAGTCAGACCATGTTGACGTAACATCCAACGGTGGTGCCACCGAGCAATACGACCAGGTGGTGATTGCAACCCACAGTGACCAGGCCCTGGCCATGTTGTCTGAGGCCTCCGACGCTGAGCGCAACATTCTGGGCGTGATCCCCTATCAGGAAAACCAGGCTGTCTTGCATTGCGATGAATCGGTGCTCCCCGGCAAACAGGCCGCCTGGGCCAGCTGGAACTATCACATACCCGAGAAGGAGCTGGGGCGTGTTGCCGTTACCTATGACATGAACATCTTACAAAGCCTGGGCGCACCGGTTGAATTTTGTGTATCTTTAAATTTATCGGAGGCGGTGGATGAATCCAAGGTATATCAAAAAATGGTTTATCACCATCCGGTATACAATACGGAAAGCCTGACTGCCCGCCTGCGCAATAACGAAATTAACGGGGTCAATCGAACCTATTTCTGTGGCGCCTACTGGGGCTATGGTTTTCATGAGGATGGTGTGAAGAGTGCGCTCGAAGTTTGCAAGCACTTTAATATATCTCTTTAGAACCATGATGAATTGAAATACATATTTCTCGCGGCAAGATGCCGCTCCCACCACTCTCACCGGAACACAAATTGGAAATAGTGCACTGGTGACTAACAAAAGTGGGAGTGGCTTCCAGCCACGATTTAGACCAAAGGAACCATGCACAGCTGTATTTATGAAGGCACCATTCGGCACCGGCGATACAGGCCACGGCCGAACATTTTTCAATATCGAATATTTTTCATGTTTCTCGATTTGTCCGAAGTGCCGGCCGTGTTCGATATCCATCCATTGTGGTCTTACGAGCGGTTCAATATTGCCTGTTTTCGCCGCCGGGATCATTTCGGGAATCCGGCCGTTCCGATGGACCAGGCGGTGCGGGATCTTGTCGAGGATCGTCTCGGTAGCCGACCGGACGGCCCGATTCGACTGCTGACCCACTTGAGATATTTCGGTCATTGTTTCAACCCGGCCAGTTTCTATTACTGCTATAATGCGGCTGATAACCGGGTTGAGACCATCGTCGTCGAAATTCATAATACTCCCTGGGCAGAGCGCTATTGTTATGTATTAGGTGCCGAACAAAATGAACACGCGAAAGATAATTGGCGAAGGCATCAATTTGCCAAGGAATTTCATGTCTCTCCATTTATCGATATGGATATTCGCTATGATTGGCGCTTTCGCGCACCGGATGAATCCCTTCGTGTGCATATGATTGATTATGAAAACGGTGAAAAACTCTTTGACGCCAGCCTGACTTTAAGTCGTCATGAAATTACCAGAAGATCCTTGACAGGGGTGCTCATTCGATATCCTTTGATGACCGGGAAAGTCGTCACCATGATTTACTGGCAGGCACTGCGTTTGATTTTAAAAAGGATGCCAATTATTACCCATCCCAAAAAAAGAAAACCGTCTGGAGAAAGTGTTCCCAAATGACAGAATTAATTTTACCGTCCAGGGCAACCGAGTTCAGCGAGCTGAAAAAAAGGCGTGTGGATCGCATGGCGCGCAGGGCGATATTATCGCTGCTAAAAAGATTGGACCACGGCAGGATAACGATAATTGAAAATCGTCATCGCTTCAATTTTGGTGAGCAATCCAACATGTCTTCTTTGCAGGCCGTTATTACGGTTCATCATCCTCAGTTTTATACTCGCATTTTTTTCGGCGGCAGTATCGGAGCTGCCGAGGCTTATATGGACGGATTGTGGGCGGCAGATGATTTGACGATGGTCATGCGGATTTTGGCCCTGAATCAGAAAGCCTTTGAAGATATGGAAAAAGGATTGGCTCGTTTGACGGCTCCGATTTACAAGTTCTATCACTTTGTCAGAAAAAATACGAAAACAGGTAGCCGTAAGAATATTATGGCCCATTATGATCTGGGTAACGATTTTTATTCGATGTTTCTGGACGAAACCATGACCTATTCCTGTGGAATTTTTGAGCACGAAAAAAGCTCCCTCAAAGAGGCCGCCATTGCGAAATATGATCGTATCTGTCAAAAGCTTCAGCTTAATGCCGCTGATCGAGTCATTGAAATCGGCAGCGGCTGGGGCAGCTTCGCTATTCATGCCGCCAAAAATTATGGTAGCCATGTCACCACGACCACCATCTCCGATCAACAGTATAAATTAGCCAAAGACAGGATTGAATCAGCCGGTGTCGCCGACCGCATCCAGTTACTTAAAAAGGATTACCGGGATCTTAACGGTCAATATGATAAGCTGGTTTCCATCGAGATGATTGAAGCGGTGGGACATCAATATCTGGATACATTTTTTAGAACCTGCAGCCGGTTACTCAATAAAGACGGTTTGATGCTACTTCAAGCTATTACAATCGGGGATCAAATATACAATCGCCATAAGCGTTCGGTGGATTTTATCAAGCGTTATATCTTCCCGGGAAGCTGTATACCCTCGATCAACGCCATCAGTAATTCGGTGGCAAAAGTGACGGATATGCGTCTGGTGCACCATGAGGATATCACCCCCCACTACGCGACCACCCTGCGTGCATGGCGCAAGCGATTCTTTAGCAAACTCGATCAAGTGCGGGCCCTTGGGTTTTCGGATGCATTTATCAGAATGTGGGAATACTATTTTTGTTATTGTGAAGGCGGTTTTGCAGAAAGATACATAGGTGACGTCCAGATGCTTTTTGCAAAACCGCTTTGTCGGCCCAAAACACCGCTGACCGGGATACGTTAATCGATTACAATTTACAGCCATTCGTCATTTCGATCCAACACAGCCGATACCGAAGGTGAGCTATATGGAGAAAAAAATACGGGTCATGACCGAAAAGCCTTTGAACGCCGAGACACCCACCGAATTTTTACGTTCCTGGATTACAGACAACGACGTATTTTTCAAGCGTAACCAGGGCCAGTTTATGGAAAAACCCGTTAAACTGTCGGACTGGACACTCACTATAGAAGGATTGGTAAACAAGAAAATCAGTTTGACGTTTGAGGACATTCGTCACCGGCCCAAGGTCGAGCTGGCCAATACCCTGGAATGTTCCGGCAACAGCCGATCGCTCTTAAAGCAAAAGGCCTCCGGGAATCCCTGGACCATCGGCGGTGTCGGTAACGCCATCTGGGGCGGAATTTGGCTCAAGACCTTACTTGAAGAAGCAGCGCTTAAAGAGAATGCCCACCACGTCAGTTTTGAAGGATTGGACCAGCCGCTGGGATCGGCCGGCATCAAGTTTATTCGCAGCATACCGCTTGAAAAGGCCATGTCTTCAACCCTGCTGGCCTATGAAATGAATGGACAGCCGTTGCCGCTCAAACACGGGTACCCCCTGCGAGCGATCGCCCTGGGCTGGACCGGTGCCAACTGTGTCAAGTGGCTGCATAAAATCACCGTTCTCGAGCAGCCCTTTGAAGGCTTTTTTATGGACAAGGTCTACCGCGTATTTCAAAAGGGAGAAGACCCAACGTCCGGCCAGGTGGTCAAAGACATCAGCGTCAAATCAATAATTGTCGAGCCCGCAACGGATGAGAAATTAGTAGCCGGCACGGTGGCGATTAGAGGTGCCGCCTATGCCGGCGAAGCCGGTATTCAGAAGGTAGATGTGTCGGTCGACAACGGCAAGACCTGGGAGGTGGCTAAACTTATTGGCCTTCAGGAACCCCATGCCTGGCGACACTGGGAGTTTTTGTGGGAGGCCAAACAAAAGGGTGATTATACGATCATGGCCCGCGCCACGGATACCAGCGGCCGCCAGCAACCTCAGACTGCTTTATGGAATGTCCTCGGATACGGAAACAATGGTATTCAGGAACACGCCATCAGTGTGCACG
>CAMYNZ010000293.1 GCA_947259865.1 uncultured Desulfobacterales bacterium
TTTGATCCCCAACGTTTAAGTATTGTCTGAGCCATAAAAAATCATCCCTTTTATTCCTCGGCTCTGGAGATTCCAAGATATTTGCTTTGCATTTCCTGGTTTTGGACGAGTTCTTCCATGGCACCGCTGTGAACGACCTTTCCGTCGTCTAAGATATAGAAATGATCTCCCACGCTGCTTGCCATGTAGAAGTTTTGCTCAACCAAAACAACGACGCTGTGCTGTTTGATCTGGTTAATGGCATCGATGAGGGCATTTATGATAATGGGTGCCAAACCCTTTGTTGGCTCATCTATGAGCAACAGGGCGGTGTCGTTCACAATGGCCCGGGCGATGGCCAGCATCTGCTTTTGTCCGCCGCTGAGAACGCCGGCTTTGGCCCGCCAAAAATCCCGCAGGGCGGTAAACATCTCCAGAACCATTTCCAGCCTTTCGGCCGTTGCAGAATCTTCTCGCAACATGGCCACCTGCATGTTCTCTTCCACCGTAAGGTCAGCAAAGATCCCCATATGCTCAGGCACAAATCCGATCCCCAGACGGGCAATATCGTAAGGTTTCTTGGATTGGATTTCTTTGCCTTTGAAGGTGATTTTTCCTTCAGCGGCCGGCATCAGCCCCATAATCGTTTTGAGCGTTGTGCTCTTGCCCGCTCCGTTGCGTCCAATCAGGACCGTTACGGCATCGGCCTTGGCCTCAAAGGAAACCCCTTGCAGGATATGGTGCTGGCCGATGAAGGTGTGGATCGCCTCCGATTTCAGAATGGTCTCACTCACGGGTTGTTCCTCCTCCCAGATAAGCCTCCTGGACCGCTTCGCTTCTATAAATCTCATCGGGTTCGCCATCGGCGATTATCTTGCCTTCCTGAAGGACCATGATGGTGTCTGAAAGCGACATGATCATGTCCATCTTGTGCTCTACCAGGAGCATGGTCCTGTCCCTGGCGTCTTTGATGCGCTGAAGGATTTCTAAAATAGCCGGGACCTCCTCCTGGCCCATACCCGCGGTGGGCTCGTCTAAAAAGAGAATTTGCGGTTTTAGGGCCAAAAGAATGGCGATTTCCAGTTTGCGTTTTTCCCCGTGAGTTAATTCAGCGGATGTGGCCTTCCATTTATCATCCAGAAGAACCTCTTTAAGGAGGTCATAGGCCTCATCCTCCGCTTCCGAGAAATGAAGATAACTTCTCCAGAAGTTCAAACCAAAACCCTCGCGGGACTGAATGGCCACCCGTACATTCTCTAAAACGGTCAAAAGCGGAAAGATATTCGTGAGTTGAAAGGAACGCCCCATGCCCAATTTGGTTCTTTCGGCCGGTCCCATGCCGGTAATATCCTTGCCTTTTAAAAAGACCCTGCCCTCGGTCGGTTTGTACTGCCCGGTCAGCATATTAAAAAAAGTTGTCTTGCCCGCCCCGTTGGGGCCGATAATGGACTTGAGCGTGAAGGGATCCATTTTAAAATTCACATGGTCCACGGCCACATGTCCGCCGAAACGGATGGTCAGGTCTTGGGTCTCAATGATCGGTTCTAAGCTCTTATGAGCCATCTCTATTCCTGGGGTTTTGGCCCAGCCTCCTCTAGTTATCGGCCCCATCCTATGACGCCTGTGGGCATGTTAAGGATGGGGACCGTGGTCGAAGTGCTATCATTTAACCTGGATAGGGGGCTCTGTTTCCGCAGGAGACATCTCCCGCAAGAGCGCCGGGATAGCCCATTCCACATCCGGTTTTACATCCAGTTGAAATGCAAACATGGACTGCAGCGCCTGGTGATCATCCTTTCGAAAAACCATCGTCCCCTTGGGAGTCATAAATACCATACCTTCCATGGTGTCGATGAGCTTCTCGGTGTTCGTGCCTCCCGCCTTAGTAATGCCTTTGACAATGGCACTAGCCGCCGCAAAACCGCCGCAGGTGAAAAAATCAGGGGGTTCATTGAAGCGCTTCATGTGTTCCTCGACCAACCAGTCGTTTACAGGATTTTTCGGGTTCTCATAGTAATAATAGATCGACCCTTTCATTCCTTTAAGCGCTTTCATCGCCTTGAGGGCCGCCAACACATTGCCGCCACTGGTGATCTCAATGCCGTATTTATTAAGCCCGGCAGCTATCAACTGTTGCATGGGCCCACCCTTTCCGGCCCAGATGAAAAAAACATACTTGGGATCCGGTTTATCCTTCAAGGCACCGATGATCTTTTGAATTGCGGCTGTAAAATCGGTGGCCTTGGGATCAGCGTACTCCTCATGGACGATCTTGGCACCAAGTTTCTCCGCCGCCAGTTTGTAGGCCGCAACTCCGTCTCGACCAAAGGCATAATCCTGGGCGATGGTGGCGATGCTGACTCCCGGCTTGGAAACAGCTACGGCATTGGAGATGGCATCTTGGCCTGAGTTGCGACCGGTACGAAAAACATAGCGATTCCAATTTTTGCCAGTAATGGAATCAGCCACCGCGGGCTCCACGATCAGGATTTTCTTGAATTCCTGGGCCACAGACAGGCAGGCCAAAGCCACGCCGCTGCTGGTGGGCCCCACAGCGATATCCACTTTATCGTCGTTGTAAAGCTTGGTAAGGAGCATCTTTCCCCTCGCCGGTTTGAGCTGGGTGTCCTCTACAACCAGCTGTACATCTCTCCCTATGATTTTGTTGGTACCTTTGGTAAAATACTCAAGCCCCATCTTAAAGCCAGTGACTTCCGCTTTTCCGTATATCTCATAGGGGCCGCTGAGGCCCTGCATGATACCGATCTTGATGGGCTCGGCGGCCATTGCCGCAGGCACTACAAAGGCTAAGATCAGTAAAACCAACATTACGACATGAAAATTCTTTCTCTCGTTCATTTTTCTCCTCCTTTCAGGTTATTACAGACAGCGTTAATTGATGCACAGCGAGTGCAATATTAAACCCTTTTCGGGTTTGTACCGACAACATATTGTCGGGAACTGTAGATTTCTGGTTTCAGTGTTCAATGTCCAGGTTTCAGAATTTTGCGTCTCGACTTCCTGACACCCGAAACCTGACACCTATTCTTTGCATCACGAAATAGTCATCGCCATTGCTGCCATGAGGGGGCAACTTCTTCCAAGCAAAGGCCTGGAATAAAACTGTCCCTTTAGGCGTACTTCTCCCGCAAAATATTTTTAAGCACCTTGCCGGCAGCGTTGCGTGGTAGCTGGTCGATGAAAATGACCTGTTTGGGAACTTTGTACCGGGCCAATCTTTCTTTTAAAAAGTCGATTACCGCGGCTTCATCCAGCAGCTCGCCAGGTTTGAGCACGACGACGGCCCGGCCAATCTCACCCCATTTCGCATCTTTGGCGCCGATAACGGCGGTTTCGGCAACTTGGGATAACTCAAAGATAGCATTTTCCACTTCAGCCGGATAGACATTTTCACCTCCGGAAATAAACATATCCTTTTTGCGATCCACGATATAAAGGTCGCCATCCTTGTCCATCCGAGCAATATCCCCCGTATGAAACCATCCACCTTCAAAGGCCTCGTTTGTGGCTTCGGGCCGATTCCAGTAGCCTTGCATTAGGTTGGGGCCGCGGATAACCAACTCTCCCTCATATCCGGCCGGCAGATCGTTCATCTCGTCGTCCACAACTCTTGCCTCGACATGAAATAAGGCTCGGCCGATGGAACCGGCCTTCCTGAGGGCCAGCTCTCTGCTCAAGGTGGCGATACTCGGCGCGGCTTCGCTCATGCCGAAGCCTTGTTGAAGCGTAATTCCGGTCTCGTGGTATTGCCTGACAAGACTTTCGGGCAGCGGTGCACCGCCGCTCATGACCACTCGCACATTCTCAAAAGCCTCGGATGTGAAATCGGAATGCTGGATCAAGAACAGAAAGATAGCCGCCACCCCAAAAAAGAGGGTGATTTTCTCCTTTTTGAGCAAACTCAAAGTCTCCCCCGGGTCAAAGGTGCGCTGGATGACAACCGTACCACCCATGTAAAGCATGGGCAAGGTGAAAAGCCCGATGCCCCCGATGTGAAACATTGGTAGTACCGAAAGGTTTCGATCATTTTGGGTGAAGTTCATGTCCAGCGTCAGATTGGTGGCGTTCCAGAAGCTGGCCCCCTGGCTGAGAACGGCACCTTTGGGTCGGCCCGTGGTACCGGCGGTGTACATGATGATGTGGGCGGTGTCTAACCCCACCAATTGATCGGTTTGCGGTTCAGCCTCCGGTTGCCGGATCAGGAGTTCCTCATAAGCATCGGCATCGGGGGCGCCCTGGTGGCCGAGCACGATCATCTGGTTGATATCAGTCTGTTTTCTAAACTGTGCTACAACCCCGGCGAATTCAGAATCAAAAATCAGGGTTTCAGTACCGCTGTCCGAAAGATTGAAAGCCAGCTCGGCCGGTGAAAGCCTCCAGTTCAATGGCACCAGCACCAACCCCAGTTTGGCGGCCGCAAAAATCACCTCAACATATTCCAGACAGTTGTAAGCAAGAATGGCGCAGCGGTCGCCATGCTTGAGACCCAGCACCTGAAGCGATCTGGCCAACCGGTTTACCCGCCGGTTCAGCTCACGATAGGTCAACCGTCGTTTACTGTCCACAACGGCTTCCTTGTTTCCATTGAGAAATTCCCTTTTTGTCAACCAGGAACCAATGCCGGGAATGTTCATAATTTCTCCTCAACATCATTCTCTGCAAATTTGTTCAGATAAAGATTTTCTGCATCACGTCTGCCATGTTGTTGGCAAAATTTACCGTTGTGTTTAGGCCTTCTTCATCTTTTTCAGCATCTCTTGCTCCTCCGGCCCCGGCCATCCCGACGTTCCAGTAAGTTGAGCCGGGAACAGTAATTCCATTGATAAAAAACCACAACAGTAGCTGGGAAAAGGCCAGATTATGGCCGGCCCGCCGGGCCACCGTGATTGGACCTCCGACCTTCCCGGCAAAAAATTTGT
>CAMYNZ010000294.1 GCA_947259865.1 uncultured Desulfobacterales bacterium
TGTATCTATAAAGGATAACTCGTCGTCACAGGAAGTTGATATCAAAAAAGTCCAAAAAGCACTTGTCAAACAGGGCGTTCGGATTTGACCATTTGTCTAAGTAAAGCTTCTGCAATCAATGCAAAAGAATAGCAGGGGTCAGGCCTACACATTTGACATAATGGTGTTTATAAGGCAGCCAGGAGTTCAGGCACCTATAATAGGGAATAAGCCCTCTTTAGTGAAATGTGTAGGTCTGACCCCGTTTGTGCAAACTAGGCAACCGTGACTTTAAGTGCCCCTGTAATCTAATGCGGCCCCTTTATCCGCAGACTTGGCGGTTCTGGCGTATATGGCCAGATAGCCCTTCTCCACTCTCTTCTCTGGTAATTTCCACGAAGCCAGCCTCGTTTTGAGCTCCTGCGGTGTAATTTTTAAATTCAATTTTTCATTGGGTATATCAATTTCGATAATATCACCGTCGTTTACTACCGCTAAAGGACCGCCGTCTGCCGCCTCGGGTGTAATATGGGCTACGGCACAACCCTTGTTGGTTCCCGAAAACCTGCCGTCGGTGAGAAATGCTATTTTTTCCTGCAATCCTCTGGCTGCAAGCAGCCACAAAAAGCGCTGCAACAGTCGCATGCCCGGGTCGCCCTTGGGCCCCATATACCTGACAATGACAATTGTGCCGGGCGCGATGTCATCTGCAATTAAAGCCTTACAGGCTGCTTCTTCGGTAGCAAAGATTTGGGCCGGCCCTTTGTGCCGGAACATCTCAGCCGGAACAGCCGACTGTTTGACAAGCGCTCCATCAGGGGCCAGGCTGCCTCGCAGAAAGACCAGTCCACCTTCATCTGCAAGGGGATCATCAAGTGGATAGATGACGCTGCGATCCCCGGTTTCGGCCCTGTCCAGATTATCTTTCAGGGGATTGCCGGTTACCGTCAAGGCATCGATATCCAGCAATGGTTGTAGTTCTTTCATAACGGAGGGGAGCCCGCCGGCTTCATCAAAATCACCTAGAAGATGCTCTCCGGAACCGGATGGTGCCACATCGCAGATAAATGGTGTTTCCTTGCTCAACTGATTAAATGTTTCCAATTCTAGGTCCAAATCCAGCTCTGAAGCAATGGCCTGCAAATGCAACACGCCATTGGTCGAACCGCCTATGGCCATGAGTACGCGTATCGCATTTTTGAATGCATCAAACGTCATTATGTCAGATGGCCGGATACCTTTACGATGGAGGCGGACAACCTGTTGGCCGGCCTGGAAGGCAAGTCTTAGCAGCCGGGAGTCTGATCCCGGTACCGAAGCGTTATACGGAAGTGACATACCCAGAGCTTCCACCATGGCGGCCATGGTATTGGCAGTGCCCATGACCGGACAGGCCCCGGTGCCCGGACATCCCCGATCTTTTATGCGGCAGTATTCATCTGCGCTTATTTTTCCGTCTTTGAATTCAGCATGATATTTGGGTGCAATATCCAGAGGATCCAGCATAACCTTCTTGTGACGATTGAGCTGCATATATCCGCCCGTAACCGCAACGGACGGCAAGTTCAATCGTGCCGCCGCCATGAGATGACCCGGGATGACATCATCACAGACAGGCACAAAAACCATTCCGTCGAAAAGGTTTGTTTTGGCGACCGTCTCGATGTAGCTTGCAACCAGGTCCCTGTGGGGCAGATGGTAGTTGTCGTTGCCGGCCATACTGGTGCATATCGAACTGATAACAAATTCCCTGGGGGTTCCGCCGGCGGCCCAAACACCCGCCTTAACTGCCGACACAACACGATCCAGATTAATCGCAGCCGGATTTATCTCGCCCCAGCTGCTGACAACACCGATCTGCAAGCGTTCCAGGGCTTCATCGCCGTAACCGATACCCCGCATCATCTCCTGACGTTCGACAAGTGCATATTCCGGCAGATGACTGTCTTTTTTTTTAATATCCATAATCTAACCTCTAAAAATGTAAGGGTTTAAAAGGGTTAGCATATAATATTGATTTTCAATTGTTTGATAATGTATCTTAGTTGCCCGCTACCGATATCACCTCTAATCTCGTATTGTTTCCCGCAGATGAGCTATAAAATTCAACCAAAGGTTTGATCCTCCAGAGCGCTGTTTCGGATCAAACCGCTGCATGAGTTTGCATCCCGCCATGCAGACTGTGTCGTAATTCGCAAAAGGCCGTCATTCCGGACGAATCCCGCCTTTCGGGATGAGATCCGGAATCCAGAATTTGTTTATGTTAACAGGCCATTACTGGATCCCGGCTCGCGCCCGCTTCGCGGGACTTGGCCGGGATGACGAAATACGACACAGTCTGATGGCGGAACGGATGATTCATGCAGCGGCCGATTCTACCCCCCCTCCCCTTCAATTATCCAGGATTTCCATTTTCGTCCCAGCCCCGCAGTCTGTAATAATCCTTCAGCATATATGCAAGATCCTCAGCTTTAATTTCGTGTCCGGTTTTTTCAAGTTTTCGGAAAAGACCTTTGGACAACCAGTCATCTTCAGTCGTTAAGCCTTCCCGCATGTTGAACCGACGCACCAGGGTAGATATGGCCGCCGCGCGTGCCCGCAAGGCTTTTTTATCGGCATCTAATCCGGTAAGGGCATGAATGATTTCTCCCAGGACATCCCACAGATAAAGGTCTCGGTAAAAACGACAAAACACAAGTGCGTCGAAAATAGTCAGGCGGTCCTCAAACTCCACAAAAAGTTCGGCTTTGCCTTCAATCTGATCCGGGGGAATCATCCCGGTGAGTTCGGGTTTATAAAAGGTGGCCCTCAAGTGGCATGCACCGCGATCCGAGGTTGCATACGCCAGGGCCATGCCCTTCAGCACTCTGGGATCATAACCCGCAGGTTCCATCCCTTTGACGTGGACGGCAATATCTTCAAGATCCCAGGTACTGGCGGCGTATTTGATTCCGCGCGCAAGAATATCTCCAATTCCCTCTCTGTGTGCAATCAATTTCAGCAAACCAGCGATGGTGTCCACATCGCCGTAATCAATTTTAAAATCAATCTTCCCGCGCTTGTAGGCTTCTATGGTGAAAGCACATAAATTCCCGGCCGTGATCGTATCGATGCCCAACCGATCACATATATCGTTGAGATAGGCGACCTCTTCAATACTATCGATTTGACAGAGTCCGCCAAAAGCATAGATTGTCTCATATTCGGGGCCTTCCAGTTTCAGTCCGGCATGGCGCCCTTCCTTAATTGTTGTCATTCTGCCGCAGGCCAAAAAGCATTTCAAACAGGCGTGGGGTTTTACATCGCATCGGGTGTTCAACGCATCCGCACTGATGTTTTCCCACTTGTCAAATTTACCCTCCGACCAGTAGCGGGTAGGAAATGCATTGGCGTTGTTGACCACTTTCACCAGTTGTGAGGTGCCCATGGTTTTATAGGCCTGCACGCCGGGATTATCCTTACCTTCGGTTGAAATGTCTCGGGCCAATTTTCGAACCTTTTCGGCATCAAAAAGCAATCGTTTTTGGTTGCCCTGAAAAAGTACGGCCTTTACTTTCTTGGCGCCCAAAACAGTACCCACCCCCGTGCGACCGGCTGATCTCCAATGATCATTTTTAATCACACCGAAGCACACCCCTTTTTCCGAGGCCGGGCCGATGACAACCGCCCCGGGTTTTTTAAAATTCTGCCCGGATTGGCTGAATCGGGTTAAAACCGCATCTTCAGTTTCATAGGTTTCTTTACCCCAAAGATTACCGGCATCATGAAAGACCACTTCATCCGGATGGATTCCCAGGACCACTGGATCGGCTGCCTGTCCCTGGATGACAATTGCGTCAAAGCCGGTTGAATCGATGGCTTCCGGCACTTTGCCGCCGGAATAGGATTCAGAATAAAAGCCTGTCTGGGGTGACTTGGTGAAGACCCCGTAACGACAACCACCCCATATGTGGCTGCCGGTTACCGGACCGGTACTGAAGATTAAGCAATTATCGGGATCCAGAGGATCGACACCGGGCGGATTCAGTTCATAGAGCAGATAGGATGCAAGTCCCTTGCCGCCAATATATTGGGCATAAATTTTCTCGTCCGGATTTTCGGTCCAATATTTTTTCTGGGTCAGATCAATTTTCAGAATTTTACCATAGTGACCATTCATATTCAGTCTCCTTTCGGTTTATCGATTAAACCACAAGCTTAAACGTTTTAGTAATCAAACGTATCACAGCACCATTGTCAAGGCAAAAATTGCAAGCTCATTTTAAACATTTTAGACTGTTAATGTTCAAGTACACGGTACAACAACTTAAAATTGTAATAAATAAGTCATAAATCTGAATATTGATGCCCGTATCCCGGACGGATTTTTCCGGCGGGATCCCACAAAAATAGTTCTTGATCACGGATTTTTTATATGCTAAACCGCGAGCTAAAACGTTTTAGCGTTTAAAAGCATTTTCTAATTCTTTACACTGGAGGAAAGCATGAGCCAAAAAGCAAAAGAACAACTCACGGATCTCAGGTCTCAATTTATCTCCAACGGGGTTGGCCACGTTTCAATGAATTTTGTCGAATCGGGCCAGGGTGCAGTTTTGCGTGATGTTGCCGGCAAAGAATATATCGATTTTGCCAGCGGCATCAGTACGATGAATGTCGGCCACAGTCACCCTAAAGTTGTGGATGCCATCAAAACCCAGGCGGAGAAACTGACCCACACCTGTTTTATGGTAAACCCCTACGAACCGGCCGTAAAACTGGCAGAGAAACTATGCCGGGTGACCCCGGGCAATTTTGCCAAAAAAGCGGTATTTTTAAACTGCGGGTCCGAGGCAGTGGAAAATGCGGTAAAAATTGCCCGCTATT
>CAMYNZ010000295.1 GCA_947259865.1 uncultured Desulfobacterales bacterium
GACTTTCCAGATCATTAATAACACGCCATTTTCCTTGTCCGCTTTCGATTTTCGTGCGCCAGGTTTCTACACGGGCCAGATATTTTTCAGCATAACGAATATCGCGGCGCAGCTTGGTTACATTAAAAGCGACCACTTGGAATCCGGCCAGTTGAAAAGGAATGTTTGGGCCCGGTCCCTGGGTCAGTTCTTCATCTAAATCTGAGAATATGAGAATAAATTTTTTGGGGCAACCGGATCTGTTCAAATATTCAATGGCTTGCAGCATTCCGCCCGAGATATCCGTATACTCGCTGTTTTCAGCCGTGGAGACAAACGTATTCACTTTGTGTTGAAAAACCCGTTTCTGATTATTGACAACCGACGGGCGCTGTTCAAAGTTCACCATGGCGATGATGTCATTTTCACTGAACCTCCCGGTCTCGATGCTGGCAACTGCCAGCGTATCATTGGGCTGAAGGTTGCCGAGGAGATAACCGATAATGACCTGCGCTTTTTCTAATTCCACTGCGTAGGTACCGCCTGGATCCAAAAGCATATACAGACCCCGGGAGCGGTTTTCAGAATTCGTACATCCTGCGATCAAAATGCCGGCGGCAAAAACAAATACAGGTAAATTTTTCATTCCCGGCTTTCCTCTAACACTATCCTTTTATGCCCGTGTTTGATCGCTTTTTCGACTTTTTAAAAAATCCAAGTCCGGTCCCCGGCTTTGAGGATCTTTTTACTTTACGGGGTGATCCGGTTAACACACCTTCCAACAGGAGTGCAGGAAATATGACCAGATCGTAAAGGGTGATGATGACTTTGCCGGAATAAACCACGACATTTCCCATAAGCCGCAGTACAAAGGCAAAGAACCGGAGGATACCGGCAACGATAATCCCCAGCACTGTTCTGGATGAAGAAATAAAAAACTCAAGCGGTATGGCCACGAATGCAAGCACAAAGGGCAATATAAATCCCAGGACCATCTGACTGATGGTGGGGACAATACTGATGGATACGGGTGCCTGATCGACACCGGCCAGAATTTGTCTGAGGGATTCCATATCGGCAGCCATACGGACGCGCAAAAGCGCCAGAACCGACTCGCCACCGGCAAAAACCGCGAGCAATGTCAGCGTGATCCAAATCATGCGAATGCGCATTTTTCCGTCCATGCCGCCGATAGTCGGAAACAAACGGGTAATGCGCAGCGATTCCATGAGAAAAAGCCCCATGCTGAATTCAACCAGGGTAATCACAATACCGGCAACATCCGATGTCTTATAAGGCCCGATATAATTTCCGCCACCCACCATTTCAGACATCGGCAAAGCAATCAGGTGGAAGTTAATCACCCCAGCACCCACCCCTGCGAGCAGGATCAGACCGGAAACAAAAAATTGTGTCAAAGCGGATGAGGAAAGCATGCTTGCAGCCTTGTCGGTCTTTAACCTGATCTGCTCGTATTCATCCATATAGCGATCAATGCTTTTAGCCCTTTCATTGAGGGTTGCCACCGATTTGCCTACCCCATTTAGAATGTTTTGCAGCTTCCGCCAGAGGGGCAGCATTTTATTGAGAATTGCATGGCGCCTTTTGATGGAATTACGGTAACCTTCAATGGCCACTGTGTGCTGTTCTTTAAGCGTGCGGTTAATCTCCGACAGCGTGGAGGAGACCATGGTGTCACCCGAATGTTCGATCTTGGCAATCGCGTCTATGATCGGAATCCAGTTCGGCAGGGATGGCGGTACATCTATGCTCCGGGTGTGGTCTTCTTCGAGTTTGGTTATAAATTCGGATATTTTATGATGGAGTGTCGGATAACCTTCCAGATTTCTGACCACCGTGGTGTTGATGTGATCGAACTCCCGCTCCACTTTGCG
Organism: uncultured Desulfobacterales bacterium; assembly: GCA_947259865.1. The sequence continues at coordinate 1,875 of CAMYNZ010000295.1, forward strand.
TTCGGCAATTTCCAACCCCTTGGCCAGCAATACCTCCCGGTTACGTTTCATCAGCCTATTTTCGGCAATCAGCACTGAGGCAGCCGCAAGCCGCATGGCGTTGTTAAAGACCCTGCCAAGTGCACTGATAACCTGGTGAATAAATTTTCTGGAAAGATACAGGGCCACGAATAACGCAAAAATCCATATAGCTATGGACAGGGGCTCACTGGGTGTTATTCGCAATAAACGATCAGGGATCGACATACAAACCTCTACTCAATCTATGGTATAACCAGCAGTATCGAAACGTTAGACCGGGCTACTGAATGTCAATAATTGAATATACTACCCGATAATGTACATCCTATCAATAAATTATTACCCAATTGATCGTAAACAAAGTGGGAAACATATTTTAAGTGTTTGATTATTTATGTATATTGCAGTCTGGGATGTGATATACATAACACTTCTGTCCATAAGATATAGAATTTTAACAAAATTCCATTTTGTTTACCCTGCGGGAAAGCCGCGCCAGAGGCGGGCAAGCCGCGCCAGAGGCGGGCAAGCCGATAATACCCCATCTCCATCGTTACCAAGGGCTCGGATCTGGGGCATTCTCGACTTTCGATCAATTGGGTACAATTTTTGCTGCAATTTCGGCTTTTGATACAGCGTATGGATTTTGCCACAAAAAAAGTCGAATTACCCACTGATTTCGGTAACTCGACTTTTTCTGTGCTGTTTCTTTGAATTTAAGGGATTCTGGCAGGGGGCAAAATATACCCCCGTTTATTGGCGTCAGGATCCCTTTTGCTTTTCAAATTCAAGAAGGGAGTGTCCATACCGATGCGAGGAAAAATCGGCTCCGGTAGCGGCGAAATAACGGGCCCAAAATTTTTCGATTGATCGAAATTTCCTGGAATCAGCCGCACTGGCACCGGCCACATAGACCTTGACACCGGCAAGGTCGGGGACAAGTTTCTGCCTTTGACGGTATCGGATGATATCGTTGATGTATTTGTTCGTGACCTTGGCATGCTCAAATTTATATTGCCTGGAATCCTGGACCATGTCAGAGAGGATAACCAGGACCTTTTCTCGTTTCTCACTGTGGAAAATCGTGTCGGCAATATTCAGAGAATTCAGAATCTCCGTATACGGTGTTCCCTTTTTGCGGGATAGAAGGCGGTCTACCGCCTTGCGAATGTTTTTTTGGGCTTTGGCCAGACTTTGTTCGTATTGAATACGGTTGACCCATATGGTTTGTTTGGGGATTTCTTCATCCACCACCGGTTTGAAATCGATAAAGGAACGACTGGTGATGGTTCCCACCACGAGACGGTCCCCCTGGTTCAGGCTTTGATAGATTTTTTCAAATGCCTCGTTATATACCGTGCGCCGGGCGCGATTGGTGCTGCCCGACATGTCGACCATAACAACGATTACGCGGGGACCTTGTTTATCTTTCCCGAACTTCCAAAAGGCCTCAGCCTCCCCTTTTATCGAGCTCAACAATAGAAGGGAGCTGAGAAAAATAAGCCACAGGAATTTTAATCTGCGTTGCTTCATGTGAATTTACCTCCTCAAAACTCATGAAAAGGATTGATTGTTTACTGTCCGCTCACAGCCCTGACATGCAATTGGGTGGTGGCGTTCAACGATTTTCTGCTCTCTTCTTCTTTGGTCAAATCGGCGTCCAATACGTGCTCTTTTTCGAAGGATGCCGGTTTGGCATGATCGGGACGTACGCGCTGATTGATTTTGCGATAATAATAGATGACTTCCTGACCGCGTTGATGGATCCGGTTGATTTTTTCCTGCTGCTTGGTAAGAAGTTTGTTGTGCTTGGCCTCGATTTTGCGCATGGCCTTATTGAGCTGGTTGGTTCGGCGGTGCAAATGCTCCAGCAAAGGGTCGTGGTCATGGGCAAAATATGAGCACAGCGTGGCGGCTGCCAGTATAACCAGGTTCAGTCCAACAAATGCCAGACCCACAAACTTGCTGCTGCCGAAGCCGGCGACCGCTCCCGCATCGGCGAGATCGCCCAGATACTGGACCCGCACATAGCCTATGGCAATCAAGCCGCCCACCGTTAGGAAAAGCAGAGTTCCGACTCCGATGCCGCTTTTCCACCAGGGATCAGACCCGCGTTTTAAAAGAATCCCCAGAGCATGGGCGATCCAGGGAATGGCCACGGCCACAGCCAGCGCCATGACCCATGTGAATATTTGGCTTTCGCCAAACACGGCAAAGGCCAGGGAGTTCATGGGGACTTCACCCACGACAAAAAGAGACATCAAGATATAGTACTTCCCTCTGGTTAATTCCACACTGGGCTCGGATCGCTTGATCTTGGCGGCGTGGGCATCATAGTCCTTGGAGATACGGCCATAATCTTTGAGCAGCGGTTTGTGTTTACCATTGAGTGTATCCAATTTGGGTCCCCACTTGGACGTCACCTGCCGCGCCTCGTTTCTGGCCATCGCCATCATCTCCTGCTCGAACTGGGAAGGATTGGGATCGGTAACACCGGGAATATTATTTTTTGCATCGATTACGGCGTTTTGTTTTACCTTGCTCCTGCTGTACATTTTTCCCCCTTTCGGTCCCAAAATACCGGGAAGTAGGTTGGGTGATAAAAATTTTATCTAAAATAGATACGCCTATAAAGTAAGCCTGCTGAAATACATTGTAACTTAATGTATCCAAAAAGTACCCCAATATTTTATCAAATAAAATCTAAACTATCAATAAATTTATATTTTGGACAAACAGCGGGTTCCCGATCTCCAGAGCGTTTTGGATTTTATACGTCTCAAGAATTGTTTGCGACGACTCACGGTGGGGAAAGTGAAATGGAATTATTTCAGAGGTTGGAGAGTTTTTTGATCCGCCATAGGTCTTTGGCGGACTGCATGAATCATCAGCGACTGCATCGTGCAAACTCATGCATAAGGGGTCGTAGCCAAAGAACAGCTGCATAAGGGGTCGTAGCCAAAGAACAGCGCTGAGACATTAAAACAATAAGTTAGGGGTAAAAACAACATCGCGTCCCCCAAGACACCTTTGGGTTTCCGACGGTTCTTTGGCAACGCTCCCTAATGCCTTCAGACAGTGCACGATTTCGCTGCTGATAATTCATTCCGCTAATATCAAAGGTTGGCAGGAAAAACTCCCCGAACCCTCAATTATTTATCTAATTGAAAATGCTGCGTCCGGCTGATGGGTATCAAAATCAATGATTGCTGTCAGAGGTTTATGCGAGCAATCCGCCAAAAGACTTTGTAAACCTGTTCCCGGGACATGACACTCAGCTGAAACTGCCCTGCCAAATGATCAACGGTCGGTATTCGAATGTTCTGAACAACCTTACCCCAAATCCCTCTTGATTGGACCAGGTTATGATACCTTTGCGCTTATCAAACTTATCTTGCGAGTATGGCAGTGCAACTTTGATTATTTTTCCGACCGGCAAAGGCTCATCCATTTTTATAAAAAGGCCGTCTGTGCTGAAATTAACGAGCTCGCCGGTAAACAATCTATCTTTGGTCGCGAATAAAATGTTTCCGGACCAGATCTGCCGATATTCCTGCCTTCTTTCAAAACTTTTTTGACTAATAATTTGTTTTATCAGTTTTATGCCGAATCCTTCAGTGGTGCACCGGACAATCCTGCCTTTGCGTTTATCATTTTTTTCTTTTGAATATGGCGGTGCCACGACAATTTCATTTCCCACCGACAGGAGCGCATGGCTTTTGATAAAGAGACCGGCCTTGCTGTAATTTAGAAGATCACCTTCATAAAGCCGGGATCGGGTGGCAAAGAAAATTTTTCCGAAATAGGTCAGCCTGTCATCGATTCTTCTTTCGATAACTTTTTTGCCTGCATACATATTTATTTCCTGACTTCTATCTTTTTATTTTCTCCGACTCGTTTTCAGGGGAAACAAAAATGCAAAAATCATGCAAACTCTGTATCATCTCAGTAATGTTGTAATATATTAATTAAATAACAAATAGTTATATAATATTGTTCTTCCGCAGCAGGAAAATTTGTATCCGGATTAGAGACGCGCATGGGCGATATCTCACAGAGTGTGTAGTTTATCCTGTGTTTTTTCACACAATTTGAGGCGGAAAGGGATTGGTTGGCCAGCCTGTATGGCAAGAAACCACCTTTCGCAAGATGACCTGACACCCTGCCTGCAGATAAACATAATTTAGGGGTCGGGGAGTTTTTTGGATGAGGTGGCTGCATGAATCATCAGCGACTGCATCGTGCAAACTCATGCATAAGAGGTCGTAGCCAAAGAACAGCGATTAGACATTATGACAATAGGTTAGGGGTAAAATCAACATCGTGCCCCCAAGATAGATTTGGGTTACCGCCTGTTCTTTGGCAACGCTCCCTAATGCATTCAGACAGTGCACAATTTCGCTGCTTATAATTCATTCCGCTATTATCAGAGGTTGGCAGAAAAAACTCCCCGACCCCTCACATAATTATAACTGTTGCCATATCGATAATTATATTTTAACGTGTTGAAAAAATAGAGTATAATAATT
>CAMYNZ010000296.1 GCA_947259865.1 uncultured Desulfobacterales bacterium
TTGGCAACCAGCCAGAGGCTGACAAGCGCGGAAGATGGGGTGTTCCGCCAAAGATCTCTGGCGGATAAACATCGGCTTGCCCGCCTCTGGCGTGGCTTTTCCGCAGGGTAAACAAAATGGAGTGGTTTTTTGACATTTTCTATTTATCTGATGCAAGAGATGTAAACAGCTAACATGTCGCTTAGCAAATGCACAAAATTAAGTTTTTTATATAAATTCTCCATTTTGTTTACGCTCATTTAGGGTAAAACTTACAAAAGGATGCAAGGGTCCAGTTCGTACAATGCTGTTGACCCGGAAAACAGAGCTACCGAAAGGCACCACAATATTGAATCCCATTTGCCAAAAATTAAAACTACCGGCAAATTGTTTTTGAAAGGTTTTATCTATTGAAACCAATTAAAAAATTGGCCAACCGCATCGCGCAAACAAAGTTTGCGGTCAGGGCCATTAATGAGGGTGCGGACCTCAGCGCATTTAAAGAGAAACCAACTGCCAAAAGTTTTTTAGGAATATTTCTGATGTGCTTTAGTTACATCATCGGCTTGCCCGCTGTGGGGTTGATCGGCGTTTTGTCAATTTACTGGAACAAACCCCTGCTAATTATCATCGGCGGTCCGCTTATGATGGTAATAGCGCATCTGGTATTCTTAGCCGGAATGTATCTGGCCGGGGGTAAATATGTCATGGTATTTTTCAGGTGGGCAACGCGAGTTACACTTGAAAAACTGATGTGAGTAAAAGCGGAGGTTTGAAAGATTATCGTGCTATGGGTTCTCCGCGGGGGTATCCCGCAAAATATTTTATAAAATAAGGTCATCTTAGTTGCACATGTCTTTTCCTTCTTATCCCTCCTGGTTGTCCGACTGGATGAAAACCCACAATATCAGCCTGTGGGGTGCCGCCGATCTTCGTGAATTCGCCACACCGAGGGACGCGACCGGGCAAAAATTTCCGATGGCTATTTCATGGGCGATGCCAATGAACCCGGAAATTATGTCCGGCATCCAGACGGGACCCAATCAGCTTTATGCGGATGAATATGCCCGGGTGAACAAGCAGATTAACACGCTGGCGGCCATGTTAGCAGCCGAGATCAGAAGCCGGGGCTTTCGTGCTCAAGAATTGGCGGCTTCGCATCGCAGTGATCCGGTGAACATAAAGGGAGACTTCCCTCACAAAACCGCGGCAACCCAAGCAGGTATAGGGTGGATTGGGCGCCACTGCCAGCTTATCACCCGCAGGTACGGCTCCTGGGTTCGCCTGGGAACCGTTTTTACCGATATGAATCTTCCCCCCGGTTCAGCGGTGACACGCAGTTTTTGCGGTCGTTGTATACAATGTGTTGAGGCTTGCCCGGCCGGGGCCTTAAAAGGCAACCCGTGGTTTCCAGGACTTTCACGTGAAGAAATCATCGATGTAACACTTTGCGACCGCTGGAAAAAAGAAAACTACTTTGAATTCCACAAGGGGCATAACTGTGGAATTTGTTCAGCAGTGTGTCCCTTTGGATTAAAAGTGTTAAAGCGGCAAGGCTGATATTCCGGCATTCAACACCTGAGAGAAGACACCTTCGTAGCCTCTGAAAAAGATTTACGACACCTCCAAATATTCCCCCTGCAGGCTATTTTATGATATAATATAGCTGTTTTTTGACTATTGTTTAAAATGTTCGACGGCATCCCGAAAATTAAACAGTAGATTTTCTGAATACTGTGTTTGTCTACAATAGCATGGTTATCACATGCAATGACATTCATCGATGCTAAGGGTTTGCATATGAATGACAAAAATGAAAGTGGCTTAAAGGCTTTATTTCTAACCGTCCTTTTGATGGCCATAATTATAGTTACTACAGTCATGGCCATTAAACATTTTGGACTGCGGCTAGATTTTCGGAGGATGTTCTCCAGGCACAAGGTGTATGAAGTAACGCAGGCGTCAAAAAACCTGCCAATTTCCAGAGAACCGACCGCATCCATCGACCTGGCTCAAATAATTGAATTGCGACAAATGCTGGAGGATCAAAGATTTGAAGAGTTAAACGCAATTCTTGAAGGCTACCAAAATTTATTTGAAAATGATCAAACCAGCGAATACTGGGTCTATGATGCTTACGGCGCCTTTCATGTAACCGATCCTGTTTACGAAAGATCTTTTAAGAAATGGATATTTTATTCATCTGATAAATACCAGCCCCATCTTGCCATCGCGCAATATTATTATGCGAAAGGCTGGGAAAGCAGAGGATATAAATGGAGAAAGGATACATCCGACGAACAAATCGAAGAAATGGTTTCCTATTTTCTAAAAGCAGAGGAGCATATAAAAGTCGCTTTAAAACCCAATCCCAATTTAATCGTTGGTTATTATATTTTAACCGGTATCTACAATGCCCTCGGTAATGATGAAGCTGAAGATAGAATTATCCAGAAGACTGCAGAATTATTTCCATATTCTTTTTTGATCAAATCAGTCAGTTCATGGGCCAAGGAACCGCGATGGGGCGGAAGCTATGCGCTTATGGAAGAGATGGCCAAAAATGCTGAAAAACATTCAAATACCAATCCCAAGCTTACAGTGCTATATGGGTTCATTTATTATGATCAAGGTAGAAGATTTAATCGCAACAAAAGATATGCAAAAGCGATAGATCTTTTCAGCAAGGCGCTTGAATTTGGTGATCACTGGTCATTTTATTACGAACGGGCCAAGACGTATCATTTTTATCTAAAGCAATATGATCTCGCACTTGAAGATATTAACCGAAGTATTGAACTTCGAACTGCATTAGATGAAAATTATCGTCTGCGGTCAAGGATACACTATGCCAATGAAAACTATATGAGTTCAATTGATGATTTACACACAGCAGAAATTATTAATCCTGGAAATCCTAAAACAAAAAAATGGAGAGCCTGGGCCGCTAAAAATCTTTTACATAAGGGACATCGTTTATTTAAGACCGATATGCAGGCCGCGGTTGAATATTATAATTTGTCACTTGAATGGGATGAAGAAAATTTTGAAGCCTATTATTGGAAAGGTGCAGCATCTTATCGCCTGGAGGATTTTGAATCAGCATTAACAGACTTTGAAATGGCAATAAAAATGAACCCTGGTCACTTTGATTCGTACCGTATGATAGATTACATTTTTGCACGGGATCAACAGTGGGACACTATAATCGGATACTGGAATGCATTTCTTGACCAGGACCCTGATCACGCGGGTGCATACCTTGAAAGATCGGGCACCCATTATCATAATAAAGATTTTGAAAATGCGTTGAATGATTTAAAAAAATCTTGTGAATTGGGCAACAACGCCGCCTGTAAAAGGTATAACGGTTTAAAGAAAAAAATATAGGAGGAAAATATGGTGACAGTATCTGAAAAAGGGGTCAATCAGAATCAGCTTGCCGTCCTATGGATTATATGGGGTGCAATGCTTGTTAGTTTGGGGATTTATGTCCTTGTTTGTCACCTGGTGATAGACGGGATACGTCAAGCGGTAGAATCTGATTTCACTTTTGATATGCTCAGAAACATACTTTACGGTGTCTCCATCTTCACACTTTTTCTGGCTCATTTTGTACGAAGGTTTATTCTTGCGCCAAGATCCGTCGGTTCCGGGAGCAGGTCGTCGCAACCGCCTCCGCTTGAAGATAAATCTGCAGTGGTTGGAAAATATACCATTGCCATGCTGCTGTCTCTGGTATTTTCCGAAAGTATCGGAATTTTCGGATTGGTGTTGTTTTTCCTCGGGGATAGTTTTCAAACACTTTATATCTTTATCGGTATATCGGCTCTGGGGATGTTTCATTATCGCCCCAGGCGGGAAGAAATCGAAAAACTGACCGCTGCCCTGCAATCCCGGGGGGCGATTGTCCCGAATCTCTGATGTTTTGACGCCAACATATGACTCCCTCTATCACCGCTTGAGCCTGACTGATAATGACGCTCATTAATACCATTGTAAAGCCGCCCTGGCGGACACTGATAGTGTGTCTCGGGCTCATAAGTCTTTTTCTTCTTGGCTATCAGCTATGGACCCCGGGAATGGTTGTCAGCGATGGTTCCCACGACCTAAAAACCAACAGGAAGTGGATCAAATAGTTGCGATAGTGAATGGGAAATGGAACCGCAAGATCGGAATACTTACAAATGAACTATTGTAAAAAATAACGTGGTAAAGCAAAGGGTCGATAACACAATTTTGATGGGACCCACCAAAAAGGTGATCCCGGAATAACGGGTTAGAAGAAATCGCAATGATATCGGTACACATAAAGATCGTAATTTTATTTCTGGCAGGAACCTTCTTTGTACCGGGATGTACCACGGACACCCCGGTCCGTGTAAACAGGGTTCCGAGTTGGTCTTTTATACCATTGACGAAATGGGCCACAGCTGGCCGGGTGGAAAAAACCGCCTGCCGGAGCGTCTGGTAGGCAAAAGTTCAAACAGTATCAGGGCCACGGATGTAATCTGGAGATTTTTTCAAAAACATCCTAAAAAATAATGTGATGTCACCGCCGATCCAGAATTCACTTACCTTGACGTCACCTGTCAGCGCGCTTAGCTTAGGAGGAACAGCTTGCAAACTGATACAAACAAATCTGCAAGTTTCCTGATTTTCAAATCCCGCATGCAACCAAATTCGCCCAAAGATTCGCTCGGCGGACCCGGAGCAAAAGGGCTGACGCTTTCTAAGTTTGGGTTTTATCCATCTGCGGGACAATAGCGCCGTCCAATCTGCAAGCCTAAATGAGCGTAAACAAAATGGAGAATTTATATAAAAAACCTAATTTATTGCATTCGTTAAGCGTTTTTAAAACCCATGAGCAGCGAATTCGGCTGGGGCCGGGAAATTTTTGCTCTGGCCATGGCCATCCAGAACCTTCTGTGGGGGGTTTTCCAGCCCTTTGCCGGTGCGGTCGTTGACAGATGGGGCGCGGGGCGGGTGGTGGCCACAGGTGGTATTGTCTACGCGGTGGGGCTTTATATCATGTCGATAACCTCGAGCCCTTTTGAGCTCTATCTGGGTGCCGGTTTATTCATCGCATTGGGTCTCAGTTCAGCCGGTTTAGGGGTCGTACTGGGTGCCGTAGGCCGCGCTGTCAGCCCCGACAGGCGGTCCTGGGCACTCGGTATCGTCACCGCAGCGGGCTCTATGGGTCAACTCCTGGTGGTTCCCATGGGTCAGGCATTTCTAACGCATTTTGGCTGGAGCAGGACCTTTCAAATTCTGGGACTTTGTACCCTTGTAATGGTACCCCTGGCATCAGCCTTGAGAGGCAAAACAGATCGCCCCAATGACATCACTGAACAGCCCCTTGGCGAGGCATTGGGGGAAGCACGTCGACACACAGGTTTCTGGTTCCTTACAGCAGGCTTTTTTGTCTGCGGCTTCCATGTGACCTTTATCGCCGTTCATCTGCCCGCATATCTCACCGATCGCGGATTGGCCCCGGAATTGGGTGCCTGGTCCCTATCAATCATTGGTTTTTTCAATATATTCGGATCCATCACATCCGGGATTCTGGGTGGTAAGCTGAGCAAAAAATACCTCCTGAGCAGTTTATACCTGTTACGGGCGGTGGTATTTTTGGCCTTTATAATGGTCCCCCTCACCACCTGGTCTGCACTCGCTTTTTCAGCCCTCATCGGTTTTCTCTGGCTGGGAACGGTTCCACTCACATCCGGGCTTGTGGCTCAAATCTTCGGGCCACGCTACATGACGATGCTCTTCGGTATCGTATTTTTCAGCCACCAGATCGGCAGCTTTATCGGCGTCTGGCTCGGCGGCTACTTGTTTGATACAACAGGCTCTTATATCGTGGTCTGGTGGCTCTCCGTGGCCCTGGGGATATTGGCAGCCACATTGCACCTGCCCATTGACGAACGGGCCGTTACCCGGTTGGTAGGCAATAATTAGAATGGCGCACTTGGGTTGTTACCCAAAACCAATTGACATTATTATATTTTTCTGCCATAATATTTTCAGCCCAATGCGATGAAATCCAGTGCACCCCCGGGCTTAGAAACCAAAAAAATGAAAGGAGAAAAATAAATGCAAGCCTATTGTGTAAAATGCCGAGCCAAAAGAGAAATGAAGGAACCCAAGAGTATTACGATGAAAAACGGCAAGCCAGCAACAAAAGGTGTGTGCCCCACCTGCGGAACCAAAATGTTTAGAATAGGAAAGGCCTAGTTTAATTTCGTATCTCCAACGGTAGGCGGCGCCCGGCGCCGCCTAGCCGCACAATGAATTCGGCGCCAACCCGCGATCGGCATGGCCCTTCTTTTTCCTACCCAGTTTTTCCAAGACGAAAGCGCGAATAAAAACGGTACATTGGCTAATCTTTATATCGCGCGTGTTCCCCTACCCCGGGTTTGATTTAAACATTTATCAATTGTTGTATTGATTCCCGCTCCCAGGAAGGTTATAAACTTATTTTCATATAATCTAGAAGCTATCTCAAAAATACAGATTACGTTCAAGGACAGGGCGCGGGCCGATCCGCCGTCGCTTAAAAAGCTATGGCGGGACAGGCGTAAAGGCGCAGTCCGCCAAAGCACTCTGGCGGATGAGCAGTACCTTTTGAGGAGGTCCGCAACACTGTAATTGAGCGTTAGATGTGTTTTTGAGATAGCTTCTAGTTTTATATCAACTATTTTGATTGCTTAGATTGCAAGCAGCTGAGCCCGGCTGTGTGGGTTGCTTGAAATTATGCAGGATGCATACGAAACGAATAATAATATTTGATGGAATCTGTAATTTTTGCGCAAGATCTGTTCAATTTATCATAAAGCATGACCCCGAATCAAAATTCAAATTTACAGCATTTCAAACAAAAGCAGGAAAAAAAATATTAGAAACACAGGGATTAAGCCCCAAAAATGTAGAGACTTTCTTATTAATTAAAGACGAAAAATTATATACCAAAAGTGATGCGGCACTGGAAATCGCAAAAGATCTGAAAGGTTTTAAGAAATCACTTTTTGTATTCAAAGTGTTGCCCAAAAACATAAGAAACTGGCTTTATAGCATCCTGGCGAAAAATCGCTACAAGTTATTTGGCAAAAGAGATCACTGTCTGGTGCCAACCGATAATATCAAAGCCAGATTTATTGAAAATGAAATAGTAAAGGACCGCAATAATGGACCAGCCCATTAAAATAGGGATAATTGGTGACTTTGATCCGAATCTTCGCTCTCACATTGCAACGAATGAATCTTTAAAAGGTGCCGCGCAGCACCTGGGTGTGGCTTTGGATTTTGAATGGCTGCCCACCTTGCCCCTGGACGAGCAATCAGGCCCGGAGGGATTGAAAAGCTTTGATGCACTCTGGTGTGCACCCGGCAGTCCATATGCGAGCATGGGGGGCGCACTAAAGTCCATCCGATTTGCCCGTGAAAAGGGTTGGCCGTTTTTTGGAACCTGAGGGGGATTTCAATATACTCTGTTAGAGTATGCCCGGAATGTGATGGAGATAGTAGATGCGGAGCACGAAGAAACAGCACCTGAAGCAAAAACAGCATTCATCAGCAAACTCAACTGCTCGCTTGCAGATAAAACGCAAACAATCCATATCACGCCCGGCACACTGACCTTTCAAGTTTATGAGAAAAAAAAAGTGGGTGAGCAGTTCCAGTGCAACTACGGATTTAATGAAGAATACCGCAATGCAATGGCTAACGGGGGTCTTGAAATTGTGGGGGTCGATACCAATGCAGAAGCCAGAATTGTGGAGTTATCCAATCACCGCTTTTTTATCGCCACGCTGTTTCTTCCGCAGCTGTCTTCAACTCTGGAGTTAACCCATCCATTGATACGGGCCTTCATAAAGGCGGCTGCGGCTTTTCAGGGTATAAAACAGACCCTTGCGTCTTTACCCGCCGTCTCTTTGGCGGGCTCGACCCCCGGAATCCTGGGACCTTCTTCTCCGGCTAAAGTGGAGAAGAACCCTTAATAATAACAGAGGATTTCTAGTTATGATCAAACCCTGGCAGGGCCGCTTTAGTAAAGCGACGCAAACATCTGTTGAAAATTTCACTGAATCATTATCTTATGACTACCGCCTGTATCCCTATGATATTCGTGCTAGTATGGCCCATGCCGCTATGCTGGGTGAAACCGGGCTAATCAAAAAAACCGAAACCCGTAAGATTATCAGCGGGCTCAAAGCAATTGAAAAGGATTTCAAATCCGGGCAGACGGCATTTGACCCGGCCTTTGAAGATATCCATATGCTGGTGGAGCATCTGCTGACCCGCAAAATCGGTTCGACCGGTAAAAAGCTGCACACCGCCCGCAGCCGTAATGATCAGATCGCAACCGACATGCGGCTGTGGCTGTTGGATGTGGGACAAACCCTGATCCAACAGCTGCGGTTGCTTCAAAAGGCGTTGTTAAAAAAAGCAAAGGACAACAACAAGTTGATTATGCCGGGGTTCACCCACCTGCAACATGCCCAGCCGGTGGGAGTCTCCTTTTATCTCATGGCGTTTTTGGAAAAATTTGACCGGGATATCAACCGATTGACGGATTGCCTCAAACGAGCGGATGTTCTGCCGCTGGGTGCCTGTGCACTCGCGGGAACCACCCTGCCTATTGATCGCGAAAAAGTTGCAGCCGAATTAGGATTTAGCCGCGTATCCCGTAACGGCATGGACACTGTCAGCGACCGGGATTTTCTGATTGAATATGCCTTTTCACTGGCCTTGATCGCCACCCACATCAGCAATATTTGTGAAGATATGATTATCTGGGCCAGTGCTGAATTTGCCTACATTAGCATCGACGACGGCTATTGCACCGGCTCTTCTATAATGCCCCAGAAGAAAAATCCCGATGTGCATGAGCTCCTGCGCGGCAAAACCGCCAGGGTTCACAGTGCTCTCTATGCCTTGCTGACGTTGATGAAAGGATGCCCACCATATTGTCGGCCGGATCGTGCGTCAGGCTGAAAGCGCAACCCGCAGCCTGGCTGAATTGGAGCTGGAGGCCTTGCAGCATATATGTCCGCAAATAGACAAATCGGTATATGAGGTGCTCACCTGTGAAAATATTCTGAACAAGATTGACAGCCCCGGCGGAAGCGGTCGCAATGAGATCCAAAACCAGCTGAAATACTGGGACGACCGTCTGCAAGGATCCAATCCAGCCGGATAACCCAGGGTGGATCGGCATATTGGTTTTAATGCAGTTTCAGGCAAAATCAGCGCTTTATGGCAGTTTGGTCCAGTGAAACGGCCGCGTTCATTTTTTTTGTTGACAGACAACTGCAGGTTTGTCACTTTCGACCATAATTTCAGTCTAATTTTCCGGTGTATTTTCAGCATGCCGTATTTAGATTTTACAATACTAAACACAAGCATCATCCGTATCCGTCGTCGCCGCACCCGCCGTTGGGCCGGGTGTTTTGCGCTTGGGTGATGACCTTTCAGGCTTAGATCAAACACATGCACAGAACCCCGGCACTTGCCGGGGTTTTTTTATTTAAAAAAGGAGGTCAACATGGCAAAAGACCCAGTCAAAAAAGTGGTCCTCGCATATAGCGGCGGACTCGACACATCGGTAATCGTCCCCTGGTTGAAACAACATTATGATGATTGTGAAGTGATTTGTTTTACGGCGGATCTCGGCCAGGAAGAAGAATTAACCGGTCTTGAAGAAAAGGCCCTTGCCTCCGGTGCAAGCAAACTTTATGTGCGTGATCTCCGGGATGAGTTTTTAAATGAATATGTGTTTCCGACCCTGCAGGCCGGCGCGGTATACGAACGGGAGTATTTGCTGGGGACGTCCTTTGCCCGCCCCCTGATAGCCAAACACATGGTTGCCATCGCTGAAGCGGAGGAGGCAGACGCCGTTGCCCATGGCTGCACCGGCAAAGGCAACGATCAGGTTCGATTTGAACTGGGAGTGATGGCGCTGAATCCGAAACTGAAAGTGATTGCGCCCTGGCGTGAATGGAATATTCGCGGCCGGGAAGATGCGCTGGCCTATGCAGCAAAATACAACATTCCCTTGGATCAGACCGAAAAAGACATTTACAGTCGAGACCGCAATATCTTCCACCTGTCCCATGAAGGCGGGCCGCTCGAAAACCCCTGGAATGAACCGGAACCGGATATGTGCCGTTTAACGGTTAATCCGGAAGAGGCCCCGGACACCGCCGAGTATATCGAAATCGGGTTCGAAACAGGCACACCCATCAGTTTGAACGGCGAAAAACTGCCGGCAAAAACGCTGTTTAAGCGCTTGAACAAAATAGCCGGTTCCCACGCTATTGGGCGGGTTGACATCGTCGAAAACAGGCTGGTGGGGATGAAAAGCCGTGGGGTGTATGAGACCCCGGCCGGAACGGTTGTAAAAACGGCCCATCAAGCCCTCGAAAGCATCTGTTTGGATAAATATACGATGCATTACAAAGATTTTGTGGCGGTAAAATATGCCGAACTGGTCTACAATGGAATGTGGTTTTCGCAACTGCGGGAAGCCCTGGATGCTTTTGTAAAAGTCACCCAGCAGCAGGTGACCGGCACAATTCGCCTGAAGCTGTTCAAGGGAAACATTATCGTTGCCGGGCGAAAAAGCCCCTACAGTCTTTATCGGGAAGACTATGCATCCTTCGGGGAAGATGATGTGTATAATCAACAGGATGCCCATGGGTTTATTCAACTGTTCGGCCTGCCGCTAAAAGTTGAAGCGATGCTGGCCATCGAGGGCGGCAGTGAGAGCCGTTACCGAAAACCTGACTACAGTAGGTTCAAAAGAGACTAGAAGCTATCTCATAAATGCATCTAGCGTCCAATGGCTGTGTTGTCCCGCGAATTGAAATGCTGGTTAATCGCGGCAAGATGCCGCTCCCACGGTTTATATTATTGGGGTTTAGTAAACACCATGGTGTTAAAAAATTGGTGGGCAATTCGCGTAC
>CAMYNZ010000297.1 GCA_947259865.1 uncultured Desulfobacterales bacterium
CAGGACGTTATAATTGGCACCGATAACCACCGGGTTGCCAAAATCGGTAATAGTCAAATTGAAGGTCAGGGCCGCCGCGCTGAAGATGCCATATTTTGCGGACGGAAGCGTTATGCGGGTGAACACCTTGAAGGGCGATGCGCCCAGACTTTCGGCCGCCTCATCCAGCCGGATATCCACCGCCGAAAGGGTGGTATATAAGATCACAAACGCATGCGGCAGGCAATACAGAACTTCGGAGACAATTATCCCGGTGGCCCCGTAGATATTCCAGTCGGTTTTTAAAAGATGGGCCGTAATCAGGCCGTTGCGGCCGAACAGATAAATCAGCGCCAGGGCTTGCACAATCGAGGGCGCCACCAGCGGCAGCATGATGACATTGCGGAAAAAGGTCTTGCCGCGGATGGTTGTGCGGGTCATGGCATACGCGTAAAAGAAAATAATAATCGTGACGATAATCGTGGTGGCCACCGACACATACAGGCTGTGCCACAGCGCTCTTACGGTATATGCTGTGGTAAAATATTTTTGAAAATTGGCCAGGGTGAAATTGGCCAGGCCGAACTCGCCGCCTTTGAAAAAACTCATCTTCAGGATGGCCGACAGGGGGAAAAGCATAAAAAAACAGAGAATCAGGCCGATAAAGATGGTGACGGTGGGGATGATGAATCGATCAATTTCCATCCGTGCGGCAGAAACCTGGTACTGTGGGGTTATGGAAGCGTTTGATGGGGAAGTATCCATTTTACAAATCTCAAATTTGGGGCGTATCAGTTTCTAAATAAAAACAAACTTAGGAGCTTCACCCCAATTGGAATGTTGGAATAATGGAATAATGGGTTTTGAAGTATTGGTGTAATGGCAAAGTTCATCTTGATCGAAATTTTAATAAATGGATAACATCCGCACAAGCATCAACATTCCATCATTCCACTATTCCATTATTCCATTTTCGTAACGAGTTCGGAAATCCCTAAAGAGTACTCTATTTTTCCACCGATAGCAGGCTATTAACTCTGAGACCTTATATCAGTTTTCTGAATAATTCTGAATACTGATGGAATGCCTCCGGCGGGAAATAAAGTTTAAATTTATCCTTGCGTTTTAAATTCAGACTTTCAAACTCTTTTTCGGAAATGTCCACCAGCATTTCTTCTTCTTCCAGGATGAAGGTAATTCTTACGATGGCACCCAGAAAATTAATAACCTCCGCTTGAACTTCAACCACATTGGAGGACAAATATTCTTCAGCGGATGCGGTCTCAGCGACCAGTTCAATATTTTCGGGTCGAATGGCCAGATAAACGGTTTCGTCTCCGGTATCATCCAGGTTTGTGACCGCCAGCTCCAACCGACCGAACTGGACCTTGCCGTTTTTCTTCTTTCCGGTGATAAAGTTGGAGGTTCCCACGAATTCAGCAATAAAGCTTGTTTTGGGTTGTTTATATATTTCCCAGGGCGAGCCGATCTGTCTGATCTCGCCGTCCCGCATAATCGCGACACGGTCCGATAGCGCCAGGGCCTCTTCCTGATCATGGGTGACATAGATCATCGTGACGCCCAGTTCTTCCTGCAGTTTTTTGATAACGGTTCGAAGGCGTATCCTGATCTTGGCATCCAGGGCACTCAAGGCCCACCAGCTGCAGGATTTCGCTGACGCGTTCATCGATCAGCTTTGGCGGCATTTTGCGCATTTTTAGACCAAAGGAGACGTTCTGGTGCACCGTCATATTGGGAAACAGGGCATAAGACTGAAACACAATTCCAAAATCCCGTTTTTGCGGAATCACGTCATTGATCACTTTCCCGTCATAGATGACATCGCCGCTGGTCTGCTGCTCGAATCCGGTAATGATTCTCAAAAGGGTGGTTTTGCCGCATCCGCTGGGGCCTAAAAAACAGACGAACTCACCGGGTTCGATCACCAGATCAACATCTTTGACTGCCACCAGCTCGCCGAATTGTTTGTTGATGTTTTTTAAAATAAGCTGTTTGGAGGTGGTTTCCATAAGGAGGTCCGTTTAAAGACAAAACTTCATAAATCCTCCGAGGAGGATTTATGAAGTTTTAAAAAGGGTCATTCATCGCATGCTTATTTCAGGAAATGGTTTTGCCAGACCTCCAGGATTTTGGCCCGGTTTTCGGACTGCCACGGAAAATCCATCGGTGCCAGCTTAATTGTTTCAAGGGCGGGCAAATCTTTGGGTCCGGAAACGCCCGGATAGGTAACCCCAAGTTTGAATTTAGCATATTCTTCCATGGCTTGTTTGCTGATGGCCCAGTCTAAAAATTTCTTGGCGGCGGCTTCATGCTTGGCGCCTTTTAACAATGCATTGGCTTCGAGCTCAAATCCGGCACCTTCTTCCGGCATGACCAGGGCAACCGGAAAGCCTTTCTTTTTCAACGAAGAATAGACGAAAGCAAAAGAGGCGCCCACCGCATATTCTCCGGCAGCGGTCAGCTTGGCCGGTTTGGAGCCGCTTTTGATGTACTGGCCCATATTCTGGTCGAGTTTCTTAAGAAAATCCCAGGCTTTGTTCTGTTCGACAGGCTTGGTTTTATAATCCGGGTCCAGCATGACCAGCAGGCTGGCCACCTGCAAAAACCCGGTGCCGGAGCTGGCCGGGTTCGGCATGATCAAGGCGCCTTTGTAAACCGGATTCAAAAGATCATTCCAGCCTTTGGGCATCGGCATATTTTTTTGCTCCAGGACTTTGGTGTTGGGCACCAGCGCGGCTGCATATAAATCGATGGCCGTCCAGTATCCTGCGGGGTCCTTGAAGTTCGCCGGGATCTTATCCCAGCCTTCGGGTTTATACGGCACCAGCATACCCTTGGGAATAAATTCCGACATATTGGTGACCGCCCATCCCCAGATGCAGTCGGCCTGCGGGTTGTCTTTTTCGGCCAGCATACGGGCACCCAGCTCTCCGGTGGAGAGACGGATGGCCTGAATATCAAGGTCGGCGAGCTCTTTTTTAGCGACTTTCAGATATTCGACGATCTCTTCATTTTCCAGTGATGTGTAAACCACCACTCTGTCTTTGGCGACGGCGATTCCGGCTAAGAGAAATACGGAAACCAGGCCGCAGATAAAAAATACTCCTAACTTTTTCATAATATACCCTCCTTTTTGTTTCCTAAGTCGAGCGTTTCAAATTAAAAATAAGGGAGACACTTTTTAATTAAAAGGAATACAATCGATTATAATATTTTTAATTTAAAATCCTTCGTGCTTGCCGATCTTACCGCATCTACTGTGTCAGATGGAATTCCGCATAGTCAACTATAGCGGAAAACCATCTTCCTTGTACCTGCGGCAACCTCGACAAGCGCTCAGCCCAGGTTATAATTTCTAAATTGAACATTTCAAGCTCTTAGAAGAAATCATTGGCTGCGCGGCAATCCACCAGAGGTGGATCTACGACCTCGACCATTGCTCAATTTAGGTGTTAATGTTTTGCTGAACTAAATTTATTTATTAAATCGGGCTATATGATAAGAAATAGATATATTTGATGCCTAGGCTATGTCAAGAAGAAACAATGATAGTCGCCGCATTTAAAAATCATGCGGGTCTCACAGGTTGAAGCCTGTTGAGGGAATACCGAAGAGAATAAAATGCCAGCCAAAAATATTTTATCTGACATATATTGCTCCGGGCAAGAGTCCGGTCATGCATTTTAGATACGACTTTATGTGATTTCTTTGAGGCGGGTCTCAATTATTTTTTCTCCATGCTGCCGTTTTTTCGCCACTGCTTCGCTCACCTTTGCGATGCTCATGGTTAAACGCTCTTATAATTTTTATTAGCACTAATTTCGTTCAGAATGATCTTATGATTTGGTATATTCATAGAATTATCGTAGGTGATGGAAATTGATCAGGTATCAAATTGCATCGTTTCTCGGCAGGTTACTCGGAATCGCAGAAAATTCCTCAAAGATGCACACGTTGTGACCGGACAGGCGATGATTCTCAATTTGAAACGCTCATTTTAGGTAACACACAGTCGTTCAACCGTATGGCCTCGATTTTGGAGCAGGCTTACGGCTGAATGTGTAGGGTTGGAAAAAGGCCTTTCCTGGGGCCCATCGGGTAAGGTTGGATAATGTTGAAAGATATGTTCTGCTCCTGCTGGGCGTGACCCCGCTTTTTATTCCCGTCAAAGTAAGCCCCGTTGGCCTCAAGGATGTGCTGGATGCGGCGCCGGAAGGATCGTACAAATGCGGCTCCATCTCCGCGAAATTTCATGTTTTTGATGATTCGTCGACGGCGCACTGCTGCAAGTTTTTTCAAGGATAATGTGTGGTGTTTGAGGTCATTCGGTTTTTGAATGTACCCCCAGACCAGATGGTCTGCCGGGATGGCTACGGGTTGCCTGAGGTCAATTATCGTGTGGGGCATGACGATGCTGCCTTTGCCGATGTTGAGCTGACAATCCGCGGTTCCTCGTAAAAAAGCGTTAAATCCGACAAAAACATTTTTCGCCAGACGGGTGTGGACTAATTTGGCGCCGTGAGCCGTCACATTTTTGCCTTCCAGGCGCGAGTTGATGATGTAACAGTTTTCCTGGGCGTTTGCACCGTTGCCGAGAAATGAGTTCTCCAGATATGCCCTTTCTGCCACCAATACATTTTCACCAATGTGCGTGCTCGGTTTGACGACTGCATAGCGGCTCAGGGATGTAGATTTCGGCACCATAGCGGGTGTTTTTAAATGAACAGCATCAAATATCCGCTGGAATTCCTCCTTACGCCTTCTAATAAAATCGATGAAAATACCGGTTGGCTGTTGACCGATTTTAAAATGGATGTATCGATCCAATACTTTTGGCGGAAACCGGTAAGAGAACTCAAAATTGTCGTTGTTTCTGATCCAGATCCGACCGTTGCCGATCTGCTGTTTCCACAGTTTCCCGGCAAGCACATAGGTGTATGTTCCAAGGATACATCCGTGAAGACGTGTTAAGTCAGCGGTCGCGAAAGGCTCCAGGAAGCAACCTTCCACTGAAGAGCCATGAATATTCGCATAGGGTGTTGATGCAGCGTTTTTAATCAGAAACAATTCAGGGTTTGCCGGATCGTTGGAACAATTGTGTACCAGGGTCTTAACCAGAATACTGTCTTGAATCCGGATTTTCTCATCTCGGTCCAGAGTTAAATCGACGCCATGATAATTGATGGTATCGCCTTTAGATTTGAGTTCGTCGCCTCGGATATCACTTTTATAGAGAATCGAACGGTCAACCTGGCAATTTCCCAAAAAATAGCTGCCGGATAGGTTTGCGCGGCTGAAGTGGAAACCAAACGGGTGACGCCCGGTAACTCCGCAGAATGCATAGAATTTGATCAACTGACGCAGCGGGATGTAATCTTGAAGATATTTAAGGTATCCTTCCGCGTCAAAGTTAAATTCTCGCAAACTAATATTCACTCTACCCGTGATGCGATCAAAGAGTTTTTCGAGCTGGTTCATGACAAACCCTCTAACTGATACCTAAAATGAGCGTTTCAACGCATCTGATAGGCCGTTATCCGCCGGTTAACACCGGCATGCCCATCAGAGGCCAGAGGACAAACACGGCAAATCCAGTAACAATCATCAGAATGATACTCGCGGGTATGCCGTATAAAAAGAATTCACCGGTCGTAAACTGTCTGGAGTCGTAGGCAATCGCATTGGGGGCGGCTCCTACCAATAACAAGAACGGCATCCCGGCGGTGACCAGGGCCGCAAACAGGATCACCTCACCGGCCACGCCTAGATAGGGCGCTATGACCAGGGCTACCGGCAGGGAGATCGCGATAGCGGCCACATTCATGATAAAATTGGTCATCATCATGACGAAAAAGGCGATGCTCATCACAAACACAAACCAGTTGGCTTTCTGGAACAGCACCAGCCAGTTGACCGCCATCCAGTTGGCGGCTCCGGTTTGCCACAGGCAGTTGCCGATGCTCATGGCGCCGGCAAAAAGCAGAATAATGTTCCAGGGAATGGCTTCCAGGTCATCAAGATCCATGATGCCGGTAACAAAAAAAAGGATGGTTGATATCAGGATAATGGCGGTTTTGTCTATGGGTTGCAGGATCGGGACATAGGGGCGCACTGCCATGGTTACGATGCACGCTCCTACGATTGCCGCCGCCTTGATCTCGTTGCGGGTCAATGGGCCCAGTTCGGCGTTCAGCTTGCGGGCCTTTTCCCTGAGACCTGGAATGGCTGCTTTTTCAGGTTTGAAGAACACCATAAAAAATCCCCAGAGGATGAACGTCATTATCCAGCCAATGGGGAACATATACCAGGTCAACTGAAAGAACGAGATGTCCTG
>CAMYNZ010000298.1 GCA_947259865.1 uncultured Desulfobacterales bacterium
GTGAACTGGCATCTGCAACAAATAAGGCCCCCAATAGATTGTCCGATGCCTTAACATTCATTTTTCTTACCACCCGCAGCTGTGACGCAACCTGCCGTCTATCCGATTTTATTTTTGCGTAGCCGGATTCGGCCAGATAGATTCTGGTGAGTAGATTTTTTGTTTGCTCATCTATGGCAACCAGAGCATAGCCTTCCTTAAAAGCCTGCAACTCATGTTCTGCCTGCTTCAATTTCTTGGATGTCAGCTTAAGTTGGCCTTCAATGAAAGTCTTGGTTTCAATGGTTTTTCTGTTTTTTTCCTGGATATTATACTGCCGGTAGGCTTTGGCTACGGTATTGGCAACAAGTTCTGCTTCTCGCGGATTGGGTGATATGACCTGAATATTAATAATGTTGGTGCCGGCTTCCTGCTCTGCTGCGATTAAAGATTTCAACCGCTGGATAACGGCTATGTGTATTTTGGATTTTCGAATATCTGATTCCGAAATATTTCGCGGCAGCCAACCGAGCATTTCGGCGGTTTGCTCCAGGACCGGAAAACTCGCAACAATATAGGCATGGGTGATCATATTTTCGCCCTGATTCCAGATACCACCCATCAATACCGAAGCCAGGCTGCTCTTACTCTCGATCTTAATAGCAGAGGCGGCCATATAAAGCGGCTTGGGCTCTTTCAACTTGGCAAATCCGTAACTGCAAAGACCGACCAAAAAGATCATCAAAATGATTATGGTCCGTCTTTTTTTGACAATTCGCCAGTAATCTCTCAGGTCGACGTCATATTGAGCCATTAATAAATACCCTCATCAATAAAATGAGAAAATTATTCACCACTCAAAGCATCTAAAGCTTCGTCATAATCATTTACAATACGGGCGGGCGCAATAATAAGTTCAAACAACGGTTTGATTCGCTGCCAGAAAACGTTTATGTCGCCCCAGAAACGCCGCGGCACATAGACCAAATCACCGCTTGCCAGGATTACATTCTGCGTCTGGTCACCCTGTTCGACAAGCCGTTTAATATCTACAGAAATTATCTCGGGATGGGTGACATCTCCCCTGACGATTTTTGAACCTTCCTCTGTGGCAAATACGGTGGGACCGCCGGCCTTGGATATAGCGTCAAAGACGCGTATCTCATTTCCGGTGAATGTGTACAGTCCCGGTTCCCTTACCTCCCCGAACACATAGACGCGATTGGCTTCAGCCGACAATGTGGGAATAAAAATCAAGTCGCCGGTGTCCAGTATGAGGTCCTGGCTCGAATCACCCTGGAAAATGGCCCGACTCAGATCCAATGCTATCGATTGCCCATCCCTGCGGCGCACATGCACCTCCCTTAGATTGGCATCGCTGGTCGGGCCACCGGCTCTTGATACCATCTCCAATAAGGTGACTTTACCCTTCAGTGGGTATTCACCCGCGCCTGAAGTCGCACTGCCGGCCTGGATTCTGCGCCCGACGGCACCGGTTAACGTTACAAATTTGCTGTTAAACTCATTAACCACAACATCAAGCCGTGGTTGTTTGACATATTCTTTAAAATGTCCGGTTAGAAGTTCATCAAGTTGGGTCGGCGTCAGACCATTGACGTATAAATCCTCTATAAAGCCAAATGATATCTTGCCGTCCGGACGGACCAAAACCTGCTCTCTATTGGCCGTGGTGCCCTGCCAGAGCGTTAATTCAATGACATCCCCGGGTCCCAGTTTATATTCCGGAAATCCGGCAACCGTGGTGTAGACGGTGTTTTCGTCCAACGTTTCAAGCTCAGCTCCGCCGACAGGTGCAACATAGGGTCGTTGCCTCACGGTTGCTTGTCCGGCTACAGCGCCGCCACGTCCTTTCCAGAATTTAATTCCCTCACCCAGGCTGGCAGCACAGATGTCATCATAGCCATCCTGATTTATATCGGCCACGGCGAGTTCGTAAAATGATCCCGAAGAGGGGAATCTACCCGGGATGACTTCCCAGGTATCGGCGCCTGCATTCTTCCAGGCCTTGATCCCGCCCGCATCCAGAGAAGAGGCCAGAATTTCCAAAGTGCCGTCACCATCCAAATCCGCGGCGGTGATATCCCAATAGCTCCCTTCTTCCTGGGGGCTTTTTGACTTGATAAAAGCGCCGGTGCCATCCCCAAGAAACACATGAACACCGCTGCGGTAGGTTGCGGCCAAAATATCCATGTGCCCGTCGCCATCCATGTCAGCAACCCCCAGCCCGTAATAGCTTCCTTTATTCAAGGGCGAGGTCGACGACCAGTTTCCGCTTCCGTCACCGATCCAGACCTTGAGAGACCCATATATCCCCCAACCGGCACCAACGAGATCTAAAGTGCCGTCTTCATTAAAATCAGCCAGCGCAACATCCATATAACGGCCGGTTATCGTGGGTCCGGTTTCAGCGGGCCAACTGGCATTTCCATCTCCCAGCCATACCTGTATACCGCCCTGGGTATCCGAGCTGGCATTGGCTGCCAGGACATCGATGTGCCCGTCGCCGTTTATATCGGCAACCGCCAGCCCCTGGTAATCATTTATTTCAACAGGGCCCCGGGCGAGGATCCATTGCCGGGATGAACGATTCAGCCAAGTCTTGAGGCCCGAGGCACCCTTTTGGACCGATATAATCATATCCTTCAGCCCGTCTTCGTTGACGTCA
Organism: uncultured Desulfobacterales bacterium; assembly: GCA_947259865.1. Next base: position 2,666 of record CAMYNZ010000298.1, read on the forward strand.
GTAACAGCAATGGATTGAACTTCACCTTTGAGGTAAAGATGCTGCGGTTGGGACATCCCGCCCCGTCCGTCTCCATAACTGATGGTTAGCGCAGATGGGGAGGATCCTCCGGCTACAACATCAAGATGGCCGTCGTTATCCAGGTCAGCCAATACCACTGCACGGTACTTTCCCGAGGAGACAGGCCTGCTTTCCGGGGGAGCAGCAGGAATGACAGGGCCGGCCGGTTTGTGACTTTTGGTTTGGGCACACCCGAAGGTAATGGCACTTATCAAGAGCAGCACTGCCAGTGTCAGGGTCAAATTAGTAAAGCCTGCGATAGACTTGCGTGTGTTTTTAGATGTCCGATACATAGCTTCTATTTCAGATCCTCAATGGCGTCCGCCAAAATGTTTGTGTCGACGACTCTGGATTCCTGCATAAAGCCAATTAGCAGGCACCGATCGCAGATATTGTTGATCCGCAGCGGAATCCCACCACTATACTCATATAGCGGCTTAATGGACTCCGTGGTGAAGACGCCTCTGGTAGCCCCGACACTTTTCAGTCGATGCAAGATGTAACGAGCAGTATTTTGAGGGTCCAGTGGTCCCAGGTTGAATTTAACACTGATCCGTTCCTTTAATGGCTGCAGGTCCCTGATCCGTTTTAGCAGCGGCGGCTGGCCCAACAATATCAAAGTGATGAGAAATTCATCATTTGCTTGCAGGTTGAGCAGCATCCTGAGTTCATCCAGGGTGGCTTCGTTATGTATGACATGGGCTTCATCAATAGCCAATATCGTGTTGACACCCTGCTGGGCGTTCTTAACAAGGCGTTGGGTGAGCTGATTGAGAAGAACCGGTTTTGTACCGTTCTCGGATTTTATGCCGAAATTCAATAGAATCGCTTTGATCAGGTCCAGAGGATCCAGGGCTGGATTGGACAGCAGGTGAAACGCGAAATTGTCCTGGTTGAGATGATCCGTTAAGGCTTTAGCAACCGTCGTTTTGCCGCAGCCGACCTCCCCGGTCAGCATGGCAACGCCTTTACGGTGCTCCACAACATATAAAATCCTGCTGAGCGCTTCTTCATGCTGCGGCGAGCGATAAAACAGGTGTTGTGTCGGAACATTTGAAAATGGCGGTTTTTCAAATCCCCAATAATCTAAATACATAATAATCTAACCCGGACAAACCGGAATCAAAAGAGACAAAATCAAGAAACTAATTCCCTCTGCAACTGGATCGATCTATTTAAGCATCCGCTAACTCTTTGATATTTTCCTCCGAAACCGAATCCATAATATGCAACAGCGGATGTTCCGGCAGATTTATAATTCGCTCGGTTAAAACTCTTCTTTTCTGAGAATCATATACGATCCGAAGTTTGGGTCGCATGGGCTTATCGGGGTAGGTTTCGATTACCTTGCCGATGGCGTCGGAGTTTAACCGGACATAGCTGTAAATGGGAAATATCGAAAATATGCTGAGAAGTGTTTTAAGGTGCTTGCGCTGAAAACAGTTCTTGCTGGTCTGGATGATTTCCTTGACAGCGGTAAAGTGCAGTAATTTTTCCCTTTGGGGCCTCGAGTGGATGAGCGCCTCATAAATATCAACAAGCCCTATAATCTGGGCATATTCATGAATCTCGTCTCCTTTTAATCCCTGGGGATATCCGGAGCCGTCGATGCGTTCATACACCTGAAGTGCGCATTCCGCCAGGTAAGCATGTTCATCACCAAAGGACCGCAGAATATCATAGCTGTATTTGGGTCGTTCCCTGAAAATTTGAAATTCCTGCTGATTGAGTCGATCTTTTTTATGGATAATTTTCTCCGGGATCAAAGCCGTACCAACATCATGCAGCAGGGCAGCCGTGGCGATCCGCAATTGCTGGTCTTTATTTAAACCGAGGTTGGCTCCCATCTTGAGGGAGAAAATGGCCACATTCACGCTGTGATGGATTAAAAATTTATAGGGATCGTCCAGATGGATGGCCATGATTAACAGGATGTCCCGGAAGGGCTGAATATCGACCATTTTGCGCATTAACTGATACCCGGGATCCAGGGCAAAACCCTGTTTGTTTCGAACGGCCTCGAACACCTGGCCGAGGTAGTCCGAGGCATTTTCGTACAGAATTTTGCGATTATCATCCACTTTT
>CAMYNZ010000299.1 GCA_947259865.1 uncultured Desulfobacterales bacterium
TAAATATAAATATCTGTTCCGGATAACCGGTGAGGCCAAATGGATTGCGATTGGCGAGCAAATCCCCGCATTGGTGGAAATAGGAGAGAAGTTCGGCCTCAATAGGGTGTATATTATGATCCAGGATGTAGCCCATGCACGCGCCTTTGGCGGTATCTTTGCCAAAGTGATGGCCAAAAAAGGATGGACAGTTATCGGAGCGCCGGAAATATATCCGACCGGTTCTACGGACTTTTCCATGGGACTCTTAAAAGCCCGCCGGGAAAAAGCTCAGGTTATCATTATATGTATGGATATGCCGGAAAGCTCTATCCTTCTCAAGCAATGGTATGACATGAAAGTCCCGGCCCTTCCTTTCGGTTCCATAATTGCTGCCGCCGAACAGCCGGGTTTCTGGAAGGCCACCGAGGGAAAGGGTGAATTTACGCTGGCCAATGTCGTTAATGCGGGCAATGCACCTTCCAATGCTTCGCCCTGGACCATGAAATTCTACAACGCTTATAAGAAGAGATGGGGGGTGGAGCCGGAAGGCTATGGCACCTCAACCAGCTATATGGCCGTCTATGTTTTGAGGGATGCTATTGAAAAGGCCGGCACCCTGGATCCCGACGCGGTGGTTGCGGCACTGGAAAAGACCGACTTGATGGGTGTCTATGGTCGCATCAAATTCGATCCCAAAAGCCATCAAGTGATTCCCAGCCTGGATCCGAATGAAGGTGCGGTAGGTTCGATCTTTCAGTGGCAGGCCGGAAAACGAGTGGTGGTGTTCCCTAAATCAATTTCTATGGGGGAGATTCAACTGCCGCCCTGGATGAAATAATCTGACGGCTAACAGGTCCTGCAGGACCTGTTAGCCGATTGTCATGAATGAAGAGGAGAAATTCGGCCGGGTTTCTTTTTGTGTTTTTAATCTAGATAGCTTTTCAGTTACCTAATCTTGTTTAGTTTAAACTAAAAAGGTTAGGCATTTATTTTATGGAAGCCACAATCAAGCTTCTGAGGGACAAAAATATCGAATATCGAACAAGGAATTTCGAATTTCGAAGTATGGTACCGCTGCCCTCTGTCTTTGTATAGATTGGAAATGATTGTTCGACCCAGAGGCTATCGATGGGTAGAATACCTTACTTCGACATTCGGCATTCAATATTCGATATTCGATATTATTTTTTTTATCTAAAATACAAAGATTTTTATATTTAGTAACAATCCATTATCATGGATATTTTCATTGAAATACTCATTTATGGTTCTATTCATAGCATGTCCCTGGCGCTGATGGCTCTGGGATTCGCATTGGTATACGGTACCAGTCGGGTACCCAATTTCGCCCATGGCGCATTATACATTATAACCGGCTTTATAGTTTGGAGTTTTTTGCGTGCCTGGGGTTTAAATTACTTCTTAAGTATCGTGCTTGCCATTATCGTTATCGGTGTAATCGGTGCCATGATCTATCAGTTTGTCCTGATTCGGGTGCGGGGCATGGCCATTTCTGAAATCATCGCCTCCTATGCCATAGGATTGGCCATTCTGGAAGGACTTCGTTGGGGCGGATTTAAAGGCATGACCTATACGCTGCCAAGCTTCATTCAAGGAAGTATCTTTATTGCCGGCGTCCCGGTGGATCTCCATCGCATTGTTGTTCTAATTTGTGGTGCCGGTTTGGTTGGTTTCCTCTGGCTTTTTACCCATTACACACGCATTGGTTTGGCTTTGCGTGGAATGGCACAGGATGAGCGTGCAGCCCTGATGCTGGGGATCGATTCGGATCGCATGGCAGTGGTGGCCATGGTTTTGGGTTCCATGCTGGCCGGCCTGGCGGCAGTGCTCTTACTTCCTCTGGGAAACATTGTTGTGGAGACAGGCTATAATGTATTGATTTTAGCCATTGCCGTCTGCGTGGTCGGCGGTCTTGGTAGTTGGATGGGAGCGGTGCTGGCGGCTTTACTGATTGGCTTTGCCCAAATCTTAACGGAAGTCTATTTGGGCACGCATTTCAAGATGGTGGTGGCGCTGCTGGCAATAATTATTACGCTTATCTTGAGACCCTCCGGACTCTTTGGCCGCCAGAAAGAACTGGAAGAAAGAGTGTAGATAATGGGCATTGAACAACAGCGCAGGGAAAGGCTGGATCGCGGTATAAAAGTGCGATCCGACGGGCTTTATGCCCTCATGTCCTGGCGCGAGTTGAGTTATCTTACTTTGCCCCGGCTGGTGCTGATCGTGGGAATACTGATCGCACCACTGGTCATGCCCTCCATGTACTGGCAGCGGGTCATTTCTATTGTCTGTATTTATGCCCTGCTGTCTCTAAGTTTTGATTTGTTGGCCCATTTTGTGGGGCTGGTTTCCCTTGGGGGGGCTTTTTTTATAGGGGTCGGAGGTTATATAACTGCCATACTGAATACCAAGCTGGGGTTGCCGCCCCTGGTTTCGATTCCGGTCGCCACCGTTATCGGCGCCATCATCTGCACGCTGTTTTTGCTGCCCTGTTTGCCCCTGCGAGGTGTCTATTTTGCCATCGTTACCCTCATGTATCCGCTTCTTATGATTCGGGTTATCGAAGCGCTGGATATCCTCGGCGGCACCGACGGCATTGTCGGGATCGATAGTTTCGCCAATCGCTGGGTAGAGCAATATTTTATTATTCTGATGGTTCTGCTGTTCCTGTTCGGCACAAGGCGATTGGTGAACCTGGATATCGGTCTGGTATTTCGCGCCGTCAAGGACAATGACCAGGCCGTACGGGCCTCCGGTATGAGTATTACCTATTACAAAACCATCGCTGTATTTATTGCATCGGCCATGGGTTGTCTGGGGGGTGCTTACTTGGCGCATCTCTACATGTGGGCCGGGCTTTCTTCCTTCGCCCTGGATTTTTCCATTCTGCCCATCGCGGCCACCGTCATCGGTGGCGCCGGCACCCTGGTGGGACCGGTACTAGGCGCATTTATACTGGTACCCATCTCCGAATTGTTGCGAGCTTTCGGAACCCTGCGTATTGTCTTTTACGCCTTGATACTTCTGGCCTTCATTATGTTTCGCAGTGAAGGAGTCATGGTATACGGCCAGCGAAAATATCATCAATTTGAAAAGTGGATCAAAGTATGAGTGCTAAGCCCATCCTGCAAGTACAAGACGTAACCAAGGCCTTCGGGGGGATTCTAGCGTTAAGTCGCTTCAGCTTTGATCTCCACCAGGGTGAAATCCTAGGTATCATAGGCCCCAACGGCTCCGGTAAGACCACCCTTGTCAATTGCATTACCGGTTTTATCAACCTGACTGCCGGCAAGATTTTTTTTCGCGATATAAACATAACCGGTAAAGCCGCCCATAAAATCGCCGACATGGGAATCACGCGGACATTTCAGATCATGCGGCCCTATTATAGCCTGCCGGCCTATAAAAACCTTGTAATTCCATTGTTCTCTCCGCGCGCCAAACGCACCGGCGGATGGCGCGGCGGTGGCAAATTGGGAGACCGTAATACGGTTAGCATCGATATCCTGGAAGAAATGGGTTTCGAGCGCGAATCCTTTGTACCCTATAAAATGGCTTCGACCCTGCCAACCGGTTATTTGAAACGCCTGGAGCTTGCCCGCTGCCTATCCTTGAAACCTGAAATTATTCTGTGTGATGAAGTATTTTCCGGGTTGAGCATGAGCGAGATTGCCAGTATGGTCCCCCTGATCGAACGTTTGCAAATGGACGGCATAACCTTGATTATGATTGAACATCGGCTGCGTGAGCTTTTCAGGGTGGCCAACCGGGTGATGGTGATGAACTTCGGTGAGAAACTCATCGAAGGTACACCCGAGGAAGTCATGGCGGATGAGAAGGTCAAGGAGGCCTATTTCGGATCGGAAAAGGTTGAGGAGGTCACCGGGTATGCTTGAAGCTAAGGGGCTGATGGTCTTTTACGAAAACATGCTGGCTCTGAACAATGTAAGCGTAAAATGTGAGGAAAACCAGATCGTAGGGGTATTCGGGGCCAACAGTGCCGGAAAATCAACTCTCATGTACATCCTTTCGGGTATCATGGAGGACATCCGTAAAAAAGAGGAAATGTCCGGCGGCGAACGGATCAGTGTTTTGGGAGAAATCCTATATCTCGGTCAGGATATCAGCGAGGTTAAACCGAGCCAAAGGGCTAAAAGCGGCATTGTCCTGTGTCCGGAGAGACGCCGAATCTTCAAAGAATGCACCGTGATTGAAAATCTGAAGATCGGCGGTTACCTGGCCACACCGTCCCAGGCCAGAAAAACGCTGGCATATATTTTTAAGATATTTCCGGCCCTTGAAAGGCTAAAGAAAAGAATTGGCGGATTTCTCAGCGGCGGTGAACAGCAGATGCTGGCCATCGGGCGGGCGCTTATGGCGCAACCAAAACTTTTGCTGCTGGATGAACCCTTACTGGGTCTCAGCCCCCTGGTGCAGGCGCTACTGGTAAAGGCCACCAAAGAAATCCGCGACGAACAGGGAATCTCAATTATTGTGACGGAACAATATGCCAGACCGGTGATGCCGATCGTAGATTACGCCTTCATCCTCGAGAACGGCACGGCGGTGCTTGAAGGAAGCCGGGATGAACTGATGAACAACCCGGATGTACGCTCGGCCTATTTCGGAATTTGAATATCACCACGTAGGGTAAAATTAGGATTGCTACTCATGAATTCACCGCCCACTCGTCCCGCTTTGCGGGACTCCTTAGAGTCGCAGAGGGCGCTGAGTTAAAATTCTCTTTTCCCTTTCTGCTGAGAGGCCAGAAAGGGAAAAA
>CAMYNZ010000300.1 GCA_947259865.1 uncultured Desulfobacterales bacterium
GATTACCGTCAGCGAGCAGGCTACCGAGCAAATACGCAAATTTTCCGGGCTCGTCGCTGCTGTCGACTCATCCGACCTAAGTTTTCAGGTCGGCGGACAGGTTGAGTCGGTGGAAGTTGATATTGGAGACCGCGTTCAGAAGGGCCAGGTACTCGCTATTCTTGATCCGGAGCCCTACCGGTTGGATGTGGATGCAGCCGAGGCTGAACTTGTAAAGGCGAACGCAAATGTTGTCAATACAAAGGCAGAGTTCGAGCGCCAAAAGAGGGTTTACGAACAGGGCGCGGGTGTAAAAAGTGATTTGGATACAGCAGAATATAATTATAGAGCCGCCAGGAGTGCAGTTGATTATCAGATTTCGAGGCTGAATCTTGCTAAGCGCAATCTGCGTAAGACGACACTGCGGTCACCTTATGAAGGCGCTATTGCCTGGCGGGCGGTGCAACCGAACGAGGAGGTGAAGGTCGGGCAGAAAGTGTTCGAAATTGATGCCAAGGGGACAATGGAGGTGCAGCTGGCAGTTCCGGAGACCACAATCGACCGGATACAGATCGACGACTCGGCGACGATCACCTTTTCCACGCTGCCGGGTGAGTCTGCAAAAGGCCGTATTTCCTACATCGGCTCCGCCGCTGTTAAAGCCAACGCTTTTCCGGTCAAGGTGGAGCTGATTGAGCCGAATGAAACGATAAAACCCGGCATGACCGCTGAAGCAAATCTTTTTATAAAAGCTGAAAACCAGCAGCCCGGTTTCCTGGTTCCGATACAGGCAATCCTTCCTGCCGCGGATGCGATGCGGGGGCATGCTTTTGTGTACGGCTCCGAGGCATCTACGGTTAAAAAAACCCCGATCCGCTATGGCAGCACACAGCAAGGCAAGGCAATCGTGGACGAGGGACTTGCGGCCGGAGACATTATTGCCGTGGCCGGCGTGAGTTTTTTAGCCGATGGGCTGAAAGTCAAACTGATGAAACAGTAATGCAGAAAAGAATTTATGCGACGTTGACATAATCTTTATCACCCTTCGGACAAAAGGAACTGAAAATGAAAGGTATCACCGCATTTGCACTGAATAATTCGCGAACCGTCATATTAACCCTATTTTTGGTAATTGTCGGAGGCATCTATGCGTTTATAAACCTCCCGAAACTGGAAGACCCCTCCATTACGATTCGCGAAGCGGTGGTTATGGCCCAATATCCGGGTATGCCGGTAGAGCAAGTAGAGCGCTTGATTGCCCGACCCATTGAAGAGAAGATCCGAAGCATGGGGGAAGTGGATGATATCAAAGATTCCACTTCCAAAGTCGGCGAATACCTGATTCACGTAACCATCAAAGATGAAGTCCCCTCCGAAAATCTCCCGGAGACGTGGAAACTGCTGCGCAACAGAATGCAGGATGTTAAACCCGAACTGCCGGATGGCACCATCGGACCGATGGTCGACGATACCTTCGGCGATACGTCGGTGGCAACCATTGCGCTTTGGAGCGATGGATTCAGCATGGCGGAAATGCATGAAGTCGCCCGTCAAATCAGAGAGCACCTCAACCTGATGGAAGGAATCCAGAAGGTCGATTTAACCGGCGTGCAGGATGAGCGCATCTATATCGAAGTGTCAAATGCCAAGATTGCTCAACTGGGTATCAAACCCGCCGACATCGCAAAAAGTCTGCAGCAGCAAAACATTCTCCTGCCCGGTGGAAAGATGGGCGTCAACGATGTGGAAGTTGTCATAGAGACCCTGGGCCGGTTCAAGTCCATAGAGGAGATCGGAGAGGTTCTCATCCCAATTTCCGGGACCCGGGCCACGATTCCGCTGCGCGACATCGCAACCATCCGGAAGGCATACGTGGAGCCGATCCACAACCCGGCTTACTACAATGGCCATCAGGCTATTGTTTTAAGTGTCTTTATCATCAAGGGGGTCGACGCCGTGGAGTTTGGCGAGCGGTTGAAGAAAACGGTCGAAAAGATAGAGCAGTCCTATCCCTGGGGCTACAAGCTCGATTTTGCCACCTACCAGCCCGAACTTATTAAAAAATCCGTAAATGGTATGGTAGTCAATGTGATCGAAAGTGTGACCATCGTCCTGGTGGTGGTCATGCTGCTGCTGGGGTTTAGAACCGGTTTGATTGTCGGCTCATTTATTCCGCTTGTAATGCTTTTCGGCATTCTGGTGATGTACGTGCTGGGGATTGATATGGAACGCATGTCGCTGGCCACTATGATTATTGCATTGGGTATGTTTGTGGATAACGCCATTGTGGTATCCGATGATATTAAAGTGAATCTGGAAGGGGGCATGGCGCGTAAAGATGCGGTTTTAAAAACCGGCAGCTCGCTTGCGCTCCCTCTGCTGACCAGTACGCTCACGACTGTTTTTGCCTTCGGACCGATTCTGCTCCAAATTGGTCAAGTAGGTGATTACACTTCTTCGCTGGGTTCGGTAATGATTATTTTACTGATGGGTTCGTGGTTCTTCTCCATGTTCTCCTCCACCAGCATGTGCTACTGGTTTTTGAAAACACCACCGGCCGCCGCTGCCGATAATCGTCAAAAGCGAGATCCGTACCAGGGCAAATTTTATCAGATCTATAGAAAGATCCTGGAATCCTCTCTGCATCATCGGTTCCTGGCGCTGGCCTTGACGGGTGGCGTGTTCGCTGTGGCAGTATATGGGTTTACGCTTATTCCGCAGGCCTTTTTCCCGAGCGGGGACAGAAACCAATATTTGATTTATCTTGACCTTCCCGCCGGCACGCGCATCGAGGAGACCGACAGGACCGTGAGGGAACTTAGCGCCTGGCTGCAGGATAAACAGAAAAACCCGGAAATCACCGGAACAATTGCCTATGTAGGAAACGGCGGGCCGCGTTTTTTCGGTGCCTGAACTTGTTTCGCGTACGAGCCAATACCTGCTGAATAATTTCCCCAATGTGCGCGGCAGGGTTAAGTCCATGTGGCTTGGCGCCAGTGAAACCGGCCTGATGGAAATCCGGCTCAGCGGCCCCGGCATAGATGCGTTGCAGGAGCAGGCCGAGCAATTGATGGCCGCGCTTCGAAAAATCCCCGGCAGCATAGATATTAAACAGGATTGGAACAACCGGGTGTTTACGGCCATGATTGATGTCGATCAGGCCCGTGCTCGCCGTGCCGGAGTGACATCGCAGGATGTGGCCGATACCCTGGATTTCTTTATCGACGGTACGACGACAACCAATTTCCACCGGGGGAATGTTCAGATCCCGGTCGTCGGGCGCGGTTTTAAGGTCGAACGGGATTCCCCTGACAGCCTGCTCACCCTTGGCATCAATCCGTCATCCGGCGACACCAGCGTGCCACTCAACCAGGTTGCCGATCTGTACGCCATGGGTGAACTGAACCGTATCATGCGCTACAATCAGGAGCGCACCATAACCGTCAGCGCCAAGAACCAGGTGCTGAAGGCTTCCGAATTCTTTGGGGCCCTTGAGCCGACACTTGCCAAGATGAAATTTCCGAAAAACCACTACTGGGAAATAGGGGGCGAACTGGAGGACTCTGCCAGGGCCAAAAAGAACCTGGCGAAATGGATGCTGCCATGTTTTGGCGGCATTGTGTTTTTGCTGGTATGGCAGTTTAACTCCATCCGGCGGGCCGCCATCATTATTCTGACGATGCCGCTGGTCATTGTGGGATCCGTCGTCGGTCTGCTGGTGATGCAGGCCGATTTTGGATTTATGGTTATCCTCGGGCTTTTGGCTCTGGCCGGATCGATTGTGAACAACGGTATCGTGATGATCGATAAAATTGAGGAGAACCGGCGCAACGGGCAGACGCCCTATGATGCGGTGATCAATTCGGCCGTCAGCCGATTCAGACCGATATTGCTTTCAGTTTCAACAACCATGCTTGGATTCACGCCGCTGATCATCAATCATGATCCGCTCTTTTACGGCATGGCATGCATCATGTTTTTCGGTCTGGGCATCGGCAGTTTATTTACGCTAAACTATGTTCCGGCGCTTTACAGCATCTTTTTTCGGGTTAAAACCCCGGCAGATAATGTACCTGGCTGAACCCAAGGGAATTAAATACTTTACAAACGATCACCCCTTACCCAGCACAGAATGGCTTGAATTTATCCGCCAGAGTTCTTTGGTGGGTTTATCCGCCAGAGTTGTTTGGCGAATTTATCCGCTTCAGTGGATAACAGCAACGGCAAATGTTTGCTAACTGACTTCTCAAAGGGGGGAGTATGTTAATGCTGAACTACAAAATCCAGACGGCAAGCAGTAAAGATAACAACTATAGGAAGCGCTTTGATCGAAGAAGAAACCAGGGCGGCTTAAGACGACTTCGATTTCTCGCCTGGGGAATCAGCGTTGCACTTATATTGAGCGGTTGTACGATGATCGGCCCTGATTTCATCAAACCTGAAGCACCCGTTGAAAATGAATGGATCGAAACCGGTGATGACAGGGTTAAAACAGAAAAGACGGATTACAGCCAATGGTGGACGGTGTTCAATGATCCGGTCCTCAACACCCTCATTGACAGGGCCTATCAGCAAAACCTGACCCTTCAGATTGCCGGCATCCGTATCCTGGAAGCCCGGGCCGAACTGGGAATCGCCGTCGGTAACCTGTATCCCCAGCAACAGGCAGGCCTTGCCGGAATATCACGCACCGATGTTAGTGATAACACCTCGGGTTCCCTTGCGGTTGATTCGCCTTTCAACAGTTTGGATCTGGGCTTCGATGCGGTCTGGGAGTTGGATATCTGGGGTAAATTCCGACGGGCTGTTGAATCCGGTGTGGCCAATCTGGAGGCTTCGATCGCCGGCTATGATGATTTATTGGTTTCGTTAACCGCCGAGGTGGCCCGCACTTATGTGCTGATCCGGACATTGGAGCAGCGCCTGGACATCGCCCGGCAAAATGTCAAGATTCAGGCCCAATCACTAAAAATTGCCAGAGTACGCTATGAGGCCGGTGATGTCAGCGAACTGGATGTGACCCAGGCCAGGTCGCTTTTGCGAAATACCCAGGCATTGATTCCCCGGCTGGAATCCGGCTTGCGCCAATCCAAAAATGGATTAGCGATTCTGCTGGGTGTTCTGCCGAGTGAAATCGGGGAAATATTGGGTCCAGCGGGTACGATTCCGGAAGTCTCTTCCGAGGTATTTGTCGATATTCCAGCAGAACTGCTGCGGCGGCGGCCGGATATCCGGCTGGCAGAGCTGCAGGTAGCCACCCAGAGTGCCCGGATCGGAATTGCAAAGTCAGACCTGTATCCTCAATTCACGCTTTTTGGTAGTGTCGGTCTGGCCACCAGTTCGGGGGCTGCTACCAAAGCCGGCGGAACAGACGGTAGCGATTTGGGTGATCTATTCGAATCGGACAGTCTGACCTGGAGCACCGGGGCTGGTTTCAGCTGGGATATCTTCAATTACGGGCGTATTAAAAACCGGGTGCGCGTGGAAGATGCACGCTTTCAGCAACTGGTAGTCAATTATGAAGACACCGTTTTACGGGCCTTTCAGGAGATTGAAGATGCCATGGTGGCGTTCCTGCGGGCCCAGGAGGAAGAAAAATTCCTGCTGGACAGTGTCAACGCCGCCAGACGCTCGGTTGATCTTTCACTGCTTCAATACCGTGAGGGCCTGGCTGATTACCAGCGGGTGCTCGACACCCAGCGCTTTTTGACGGACCAGTCAGATATATTGACGGCCGCCAGCGGCGATGTTGTTCTGAACCTGGTGGCCCTGTACAAGGCACTGGGCGGGGGTTGGCAAACCCGGATCGGCAAAGATTACGTATCTCCGGCCACCCTCGAATTAATGCAGAAAAGAACCGACTGGGGCAAATTGATTGAACCTGAAAAATTACAACCACCGCCTTCACCGGAGGAGCGCAACAACTGGCGCCGTCCGGACTGGTAAAAGTCATTAAGATCGCTTCCTGGAGTGAGGCTCTGTCACAGACATATCCGGGCTGGGTTTTGACACCGTGCTCACCCTGCTTGTGGTGCTTGTGCTGTATGCCATATTCTTCCGGGTACCGACATCCCAGGCTGCTGAAGAAAAATTTTAATCCTGTAAGTGGTTAGGAGGGAGCAAAGTCTCAGCATGGCCAAACAACTTCGCCTTCCATTTACCCAGCTCCGTATCGGCAGGTTTCTCTTTCTGCTCATCGCCTTAATCCTCACGTTGGCTCTACGCCCCTTTCTTGAGGGCGTATTCCGAATCACCTATCTGATGGATATCTTTTTTACGGTAATTTATCTTTCCGCGGTCTACGCGGCCAGCCAAAAAAGAGGCATTTTTATCGTCGCTATTTTCATTTCACTTTTAACGGTCGTCCTGCTGTGGTTGGCTCGTCTCACGGACAACTCTTCCTTCGGCATCGCGGGCAATATTACAGGTTCCCTATTTTTTGCTTTTACGGCAATTATGATCCTGGGTTATTTATTCAGGGAAGACAAAGTAACAGGCGATATGATCATGGGCGCGGTTTGCGTTTATTTCCTGATGGGTTTGATCTGGGCCTTTGTTTTTTCCACCATGGAAACGCTTCAGCCCGGATCATTTAAAATGGCGCAGGAGCCAGCCAGTCAACCCGCTTTTACCTATTACAGTTATGTTACACTCTCCACGCTGGGATACGGGGATATCACGCCCATCAGCGCTCCGGCGCGATCATTGTCTATTCTGGAGGCCATGATGGGCCAGCTTTATCTTGCTGTGCTGGTCGCCCGCCTGGTAGGGATGCATATATCCCAATCGATGATGAAGAAATCCCGGTAAATTGGAAAAAGAGGTTTGAACGCCATTGTGGGTAACTCTCTGCCCTGTAATGCGGGTTTTTGCGTTAAAAAAAATATCTAAACCAGACAGACTTCTATGATCCGGCCGGAAACGGCGGAAACTGCCGGGAGGCAGGTATCTTGATTCAACGGGTTGCAAAAAATTCACAGGGGTATCACCTGGGTTTCAAGCCCAGCACGATCCCGGCAAAAATAGGCGGGCAGGAATTATTTGTCGTTGGGGACATTCTTCTGGCAGTGCAGGGAATACCGATTTCCTTTGATCCGGATGCGCTGGATAAAATTCGAGAAATACTTGGCGCACGACCCGATTTGACCAACATAGAGTTCAGCGTCCTGCGGGAGGGAAAAATAATCAAATTGCAGAGGTCTCGGTAGATAAAGTATTAATTAATTCAGGGGTTGGGGGGTTTCTGAAGCGGTCGCTGCATAAATCATCAGCGACTGCATCGTGCAAACTCATGTATAAGGGGTCGTAGCGAAAGAACAGCGATTAAGCATTAAAACAATAGGTTAGGGGTAAACTCAACATAATGCTCCGAAGTTAAGTTTGGGCAGCAGACTGTTCTTTCACAACGCTCCCTAATACATTCAGACAGCGCACGATTTCGCTGCTGATAATTCATTCCGCCATTATCTGAGTTTGGGGAGTAAATCTCACTGACCTT
>CAMYNZ010000301.1 GCA_947259865.1 uncultured Desulfobacterales bacterium
TGGATAGGGATTACCGACAACCTTGAGGGGTATTTGACGGACACAACCGTGAACCTTAACAATGGCGACATTGTCCTCTTATTTACAGACGGCATTACCGAAAGCACGAATAAAGACGGCGAAATGTTTGGCCAGACGCGTCTCGCACAAGGGCTTGGTCGATACGCAGATTTGCCTGTCGAGAAAATTGTTGAAAAGATAGTGGAAGAAACCAACCATTTCCAGGATGAGCAATTCGATGACATGAGCCTGGTGGTCATAAAGAAATGCCCGTCATATTGATGCCTATGCCATGATAGGTGTCCGTGCTTTCAGGAGAAATTTATGACGCCCGTTTTTACTGTTTCCCCGGCGACCAAATTAAACTACTTCACCCTGTCGTTCGCCAAGGAGCTGGAAGAGGCTTTTCTCCAGGATTATTTTAAAAAATCTCTGCGACACGTCCGTATTTCACTACTTCTAGCAATTTTTATATACGGAATTTTCGGAATTTTAGATGCAATGCTGGTTCCGGAAGTGAAGCAAAAACTCTGGCTGATTCGCTATACCGGGTTTATTCCAGCTGCATTTGCCGTATTTGTATTCTCGTTTTCCAATCATTTTAAAAATTGTATGCAGCTGTGTTTAAGCGCTGTGATCCTAATGGCCGGTGTGGGCATCATTCTGATGACCCTGATTGCGCCATATCCCGGTAATAATACTTATTACGCCGGCTTGATTCTGGTCTTTATCTATGGTTATACGTTTTTGAAACTCAGGTTCATCTGGGCGACCTGCACCGGCTGGATAATTGTAATTGCTTATGAATTGGCCGCAGGCCTTTGGGTTGAAACTCCATTCCCAATTTTTCTCAACAACAACTTTTTTTTTCTCGCCGGCAATGTGATTGGCATGTTTGCCTGCTACTCAATAGAGTTGTATTCCCGCAAGGATTTTATTCAGACCCGAATAATAGAAGCGGAAAAGAAAAATGTAACGGCCTGCAACCGTGATCTCGAAAAGAGAGTCGAGGAACGTACAACCCAATTGGTCGATGTAAACAAAGCGCTGCGTCAGGAGGTTGACGACCGTAAAAACGCTGAGGCGGCTGCCAGAGAAAGTGAACAACGGTTCAAATGCCTCGGTGAAAACTCCCCGGAAATCATCTACACCCTGGCAAACGACGGATCATTCAGCTACGTGAATCCGGCATGGGAAGACATATTGGGACATAAACTAACTGAGGTCCTGGGAAAACATTTTATAGATTTTGTCCGAAAAAAGGATGCCAAAAAATATGTCAAGCGCTTCAAGCGAATTCGAGATAACAAGAATACAATTACAAATATTATTGGAACGTTAATACATAAAGATGGATCTTCCCGGATTTTTAATCTCAGCGGTGCTCCCAACATAGACGCGTCCGGCCAGGTAACGGGTATGGTCGGCCTTCTGAAAGATATTACCGAACAACAAACACTTCAGACGAAACTAATTCAAGCCCAAAAAATGGAAGCGTTAGGAACCCTGGCAGGCGGTGTCGCTCATGATTTCAACAATATCCTTTCAGCCATTATGGGTTATTCAGAGCTGGGGATCATTGATATAGCCGATAGCGCCATCGTAAAAAATGATCTGAAGGAGGTTTTAAAAGCCTGTGAACGCGCAAAAGGGCTGACACAGCAAATCCTTACTTTTAGCCGCCAAGGGGAGGAAAAATTAGAACCCGCCAATATTAACCCGGTCGTAAAAGAAGCCCTGAAGCTTTTAAGAGCATCCCTGCCGGCGACCATCGACATCTGTCAGAATATCGATTCGAACACCGCGGTGGTCCAATCGGATTTGACTCAGATCCACCAATTGCTCATGAACCTCTGTACGAATGCTGCCCATGCCATGGGCGACAAGGGTGGCACAATAACTGTCAATCTCGAAAATGTATCTGTGAGGCATCCTGCGTCCGAACCTTACACAGATTTAGCCGCAGGTAGCTATCTTAGACTGTCTGTTTGCGATACGGGCCACGGCATGACTGCGCATGTTTTGGAAAAAATTTTTAATCCCTATTTTACGACCAAAGTGAAGGGAAAAGGGACAGGGCTTGGATTGGCTGTCGTACACGGTATCGTGAAGCGCCACCGCGGGCACCTGTCGGTCGAGAGCGAACCGGAAAAAGGCACTTCGTTTTACATTCATTTTCCCATCATCGAGGATAATTTAGACAACAAGGAAAAAAATACAGCAGTTTCTTTTCCCGGAGGCAATGAGCGCATCCTTTTCGTGGACGACGAAAAAGATGTTGTTGCGATCGGCGAACGTATGCTGACGCACCTGGGTTATGACGTCGTCGCAAAATCGGACAGCATTGAAGTCCTGGATTTGTTTCGAGCACAATCGCAACGGTTCGATCTGGTCATTACCGATATGACCATGCCGAATTTAACGGGGGCTAAGCTAGCAGAAGAACTGATCAGGATTCGTAATGATATACCCATTATTCTTTATACGGGATATTCCGATAGTTTTACGAAAGAGCAGGCCCAAAAGATAGGCATTAAAGAATTTGCGATGAAACCCTATGCAATGCGTGATCTTGCCGAATCGACGCGCAAGGTGTTAGACGAAGCCCGACGATAAATTTTAATTAAGCAGCCGACAAATAATTACAATTTATCAGATAAATACCCCGGCGCTTTGGGATCCAGATGCGCGGTACCATATATTTTCTGAGAAGGATAATACTCAGAATACAATTGAACTTTACCGGCAATGTCCCGTCCGGCTTCATGTTTGATAAATTCCAAGGAAAGATCAATTCCCGCAGATACGCCGGATGATGTCCATATGCTACCGTCTTTTACAAAACGCTCTTCGACCAATTCCACATTTTCCATAGCCTTCATGCGGTCAAGGGACAGCCAATGGGTGGTCACCTTTTTACCGTTCAGCAACCCGGCAGCATGCAAAATGAATGAGCCTGTGCAGACCGATAGTACAGCTTTGCAGTTGATTGCCTGCTTGGCAACAAAAGTAGTGAGCCTTTCATTTTCTACCTGGGTTCTGGTCCCAAAACCGCCGGGCACTAAGAGATAGTCTAACTGGGGCGCATTGTTGAAAGAAACATGCGGCTTTATGATCATTCCATTTGAACAGTGAACGAGCTCGTCCGTTTCGGCGATCATTAGACATTTTTCCGGTCCGTCTGCATATTGACTCCACATGGAAATCATTTCCCACGGACCGACCAGGTCGAGTTCTTCTAAATCAGGAAATAATAAAAAGCCAAAAATCATAGCTGCTCCTTTTGCCGGAGATTAGCGAATCAAAAGAGGTTTTCGTTTTGGCTACAGTCTAAATTAGCTCCCCCCGAATTTGCTATCGTAAATTAGCAGGTATCAAAGCCTTTTACCCAGCCCAATGACGTCATCATTACTAAAACCAAGATGCTCGTAAAAAGAAATGACGGATTTATTGGATGATCTTACCTGAAGGTTAATTTTCTGGCAGCCAAGCTTTCGAAGCTCACCCTCGAGTTGTTTCACCATTTGGCGACCGATTCCTTTCCGCCGATGATCCGGATTAACAGCCAGGTAATAAATCCATCCACGATGTCCGTCATAACCTGCCATGGCCGTAGACACAATTCCGCCTGAGATGGTACCGACGATGAAAAGCTCGGGTTGTATTTTAAGCTTGGTGTCGATGTCTTTCTTCGGGTCGTTTTGAGGAACGACTAGATTGCATAACCGCCACAGTTCAATGACCGCAAATTCATCTAAAGCCTCAAACCGTCTTATTTTAAGTTGTGCGGCTGAATTGCCCATTTTACAGATACTTTACAGAACATCATCAATATAGGCAGGCAGAGCAAAACCCAAAGCGATCTTCAATTTTAGCGTTAACCGATGGAAATTGTCAATATTTGCTCATAATTCCGGCTCGAGCCATCTGAGATACAACCAAATGATGAAAAGGCCTGATCAAATTAAAATAAACCGGTCCCGTCCAATGTCGGTACCGTACAGTAGTGACCACATAGAAACGGTTAATATCTTTTTTTAAAGGCTCTGCAACTATGCCGAAGTATGCGCTTAAATGCCTGTCCTCAGGGGTTTCTGAAAACCAATAGACGTCTTCTTTAGCTTTTCGAACAATAAAAAAGGTTACAGTCTCGCCCGGTGTGAAAGAAACGTCTTGGGGACATAGATTTGGTAATTCTTCCGGGGGTTCGTGTTTTACAAGTCCTAGAATATGGACGACCAATTTACGGATGCGATACAGCAGCAGAATCCACCATGGATAATAGGAGAGCATAGATGCAATAAATGACCGCAAATCGACTGCCCCCTCGACAACCTTGATATCCGTGAAGTCTGACCCGTCCAGGTATTGCCGTAATTCACCGAATTTGTTTATATATTCCATTTTCAGTCGTCTTGTGGGAACTTTAACGCTAAATGGTCTTTGATTTTTTTGAGTATGTCTGCGGGTCCTTGAATACAGAGGCAAAATTTATATCTTTTTGCTTTTAAACCACAAAGGAACTACCGACAACTGGGTCAAATAAAAAACAAGGATATTGCATGGATTAACGCAACTGCGTGCGCTGCTATTGCAGGTAAAGCTTTTTATAGGAAGATCGTATTTTTTCAATTCCAGAATTTTATCAGCATGTAAATGGCTACATAAATATTGAAGCCGACAATACAATAAACCATTAAATCATTTAACATCTATAGTTTACTCCATAAAAATTGTTGTCACCCCCTTCCATAGTG
>CAMYNZ010000302.1 GCA_947259865.1 uncultured Desulfobacterales bacterium
CCTTTGTCGCAGATTTACAAAAATTGGTTGAAAAATCGCAGGGAACAATTCAACTCGAGATATTGCCTTCGGGATTAGAAGGAGAATTCGCGTTTGATCCTGCAGGAAAAGAAAAACTTTTCAGCAGAAAATTCGGCGGGCGGGTTGACCGACACTGGACGATATCAAGTTATTCTGCACTGGTTTCCAAACAGACAGTCGATCCGGAACTCCCGGACTATGATGGGCTTCGCGAGAGCTACAGACATCGAACGGAATCATCAGCCGATTTTCCGGGCCTTAAGCCCGCTCGGCCTCAAGCGGAAGACAAACAAAGTATTTTTGCATTTCCAAAAGGAACCCAGGCCGGTATATTTTTTCACGATCTTTTGGAAAAACTGGATTTCAGCTGCAATAGTTCAAACTACCTGGATAATTTGGTTGTCGATAAATTAAAAGAATATAGATACGAACGTTTCTGGAAGACGGAAATTTTGCGAATGATTGACAACCTTTTGTCCGTGCCACTTGTTTCAGGAGATGACGTTATTTTACTGACATCCGTAACCGCTCAAAATCGCATAAATGAAATGGAATTCTATTTTCCGTTAAACCCGATTGCGCCCCGGGATTTACAGGAGCTCTTTGCCGGGCGGGTTGACCTGCATGCTGGAATGGATGTATCTGACCGACTTGGAAAACTCACGTTTACGCCAACCGGCGGATACCTCAAGGGATACATTGACATGGTATTCAAACACCGGGATCGATTTTATCTGGTGGATTGGAAATCCAATTATCTGGGTGATCAGGCAGAACAATATCACCCATCCACATTGGCCCGCACGATGGGCGAAGAATATTATTTTCTGCAGTATCATCTTTATACGCTTGCGCTTCATCAATATCTGAAAATGCGAGAGCCCGATTACAGCTATGCCAATAATTTCGGGGGCGTTTTTTATATTTTTCTGAGAGGGGTGGATCAGCACAAAGGGGCACCTTACGGTATTTTCCATGACCTGCCGAATCAGGAACTTATTTTGGGGCTCGCTCAGACGCTAATTCCGGGTATTTCAGACAAATGATGCCTAACAATAACCTGCAAACGCTATATCAGGAAAGCCTGCTAACTGAACTAGACCTTCACTTTGCCGGATTCATGTCATCACTTGCAGGCGATATTGATCCCGATTTTTCCCTAGCGGCAGCGCTTGTCAGCAGCTCCTGCGGCAAAGGGGATGTTTGCCTGGATCTTTCGTCAGTGGCCGGAAGAAACATCCTGCCAGAAAACATCGGCCAGCAACCGGTTGTTTGTCCGCCCCTTGATACCTGGCGATCCAAACTCGAAGCAAATACGGTGGTCGGAAAACCCGGCGATAAATTTCCATTGATACTGGACGATCAAAATAGATTGTATCTTTACCGTTACTGGAATTATGAGAGACAGCTTGCGCATTCCATTCAAATGCGAGCTCGCCAGAGATCTGCTGACATCGATATCAAAATGCTTAGCGATGGCCTGAAGCGGCTGTTTCCGGAAATTTTCCGCCAGGGTACTGATTGGCAGAAAGTGGCCTGCCTGACGGCGCTCTTTAAAAAGATTTGTATTATATCGGGCGGACCCGGATCGGGGAAAACGTTTACGGTTACCAAAATACTTGCGCTTCTGATCGAACAGTATCCAGGCAACAGATTTAGAATTTTACTTGCAGCACCGACCGGCAAGGCGGCCACCCGGTTGGCCGAATCGATTTTAGAAGCCAAAACACAGTTAAAATGCAGCCAGACACTTATAAATGCAATCCCGCAGGATGTACTTACCATTCATCGCATGTTGCGGGTCAAAAAGGGATCTTCATATTTTCATTTCAACCGCGAAAATCCCCTGCCGGCAGATGCTGTTATTATAGACGAGGCCTCCATGGTTGATCTGGCGTTGATGTCAAAGATTGTTCAGGCGATGCCAGAAACCGCCAGACTCGTGCTGATCGGAGACAAAGACCAGCTTGCATCGGTGGAGGCCGGTGCGGTACTGGGGGATATTTGTGATCGGGATAACCGACACGGGTTTTCTGAGAGTTATTGCACGCACATACAAACGATGACCGATCATAAAATCAACATCACCGCTGGGCCGCAGGCCCCAAAAGCCGGTCTGAATGACTGTCTCGTCAATTTAACCGGAAGCTATCGATTTGGGTCCCGGAGTGATATTGGTGAATTAAGTCTCAGCGTCAATCAGGGGGATGCCAGGCAGGCCCTTGCTCTTTTAAAAAACCCCACAAAACCTACCATCAGTTTGGCCGTTACAGAGTCGGCCAATGATTTATTTCAACTGATCAAAGCCGAACTCAGCCACGGTCAGGTCGAATATCTAAATACCCGTGATCCCGAACGAGCACTAAAATTATTCAACCGCTTCACATTCCTGTGCGCTTTGCGAATCGGACCCTTCGGCGTTCAGGCCGTCAACTGGATTATCGAACATATCCTCATCCAAAATGAATTTATACGGCCCGATCGATTTTCTGATAACCCCTGGTATAAAGGCAGACCCGTGTTAGTCACGAGCAACGACTATAATTTGGGGCTTTTCAACGGTGATATCGGGATAACTCTGCCGGACAAGGGTCCGGGTCGCGACAAATTATGTGTATTTTTTCCGGGTGACACCGGCCAACCCAGGCGCTTTTCACCGTATGTGCTTCCTGCTCATGAGACGGTTTATGCTATGACGGTGCACAAAAGCCAGGGTTCCGAATTTGAAAACGTTATTTTAGTATTGCCGGATCGCGACTCGCCGGTTCTGACACGAGAACTTATTTACACGGCAATTACCAGAGCTCGGAAAACCATTAAAGTGCTTGGAAATGCGAACATCCTATTATCCGCGATATCACGAAAAATTGAACGCAAATCCGGTTTGCGGGATGCCCTATGGGGAAGTTCTGCATGACTCGCCGGCCGAGTTGATGGATGGCGGCGCTGGGATTGCCATCACAGGCTTTTTGCGGATGATACGGATTGTGACAGAAGGGTGTGGATCATATCCAGGAGGCTGCAATTGCGCATACATGCCGGGAAAACGCTTTGGCTTTCGCATTCCCTGCAGGGGCTTTTTACAAGATAGCCGATTTCAAAATCAAATCTGCATTTGAATCGATCTTTGTTGGTCAGTTGGTCCATTGCTTTCAGTTGGAATTGTTAGATGCGGTATTGAGACTACTTCCAGGGTAATAAAGGGAAAAGATAGCACATCCTCTGAATCATCACAAGGCTCAAATACTTCGGGCTTCCCAGGATTTTTTGGGAATGCTCGCTGCTGATATTTTATTGCGCTTATTATTTCTGCCTGGGGTTGCTTTCAGGGGTCGGGAGTCTAAAAAGCGGTGAGCGCGGCCAAGTTTAATGTTGATGTGGACATAGCTTGTGATATAATGCCAATTTTCAATAGTTTATTACTCTGTTAGACCCTATTACATTATATTTTTATAACCCATAGCTTTCCTCCAAGGAGCCCAAAACGGTATGACACTCAAGGGGAATTTTGAAACATTTTATCTCAACAGTATCATGCAGATGCTGCACAATGACAAAAAAACCGGTGTATTTCGGGCCACCAATGGTAAAGACGAGGCGTTTATTTATTTTAACGAGGGCGCGGTTACATATGCCATGGGGTCTCAAAGAGAAGCCCGTCTCGGATATCTATTAAAAAAAAGAGGCTTGATTTCAGCCGAAAAGTTAAAAAGCTGTTTGGTATCCGCCAAAGAAAAAAAACAGGCTCTCGGGAAATATTTAATGGAAAATGGGGATATTACCTTAGATGAGTTGAATGAAATGTTGGCCAAACAGACAGAAGTTATTCTTTTTAATCTTTTTAAATGGAAAAAAGGAGATTTTGAGTACAAAGATACTCAGGTAAACCTTAAGGGACTTGTTAATGTCAAAATAAATGTATTAAAAATCATCTTGGAAGCCTCTCGTCGCATCGACGAAATGTCGATTTTTAATAAACAAATTCCGAGCGAACAACTTATATGCAAAATATCAGAGCAAAAAAAAGACCAAGAAGAAATAAAACTCAATAGTGCCGAATTGCAAATGTTGACGATAATCGACGGAGAGAAAACCGTTGCAGATCTATTTAAAGGCTGCGGTTACGATGAATTTTCTACCTCCGATCAATTTACGGCCTATAAGACCCTGCATTCATTAATTTCTTCCGGACTGGTTGAAATAAATGAGGGGCAGGCGCAACCCGAGGATAAAGTCATCGGCAAGGATGCCGATTTTGTTTCCATCATTACCGTATACAACGAGGTATTGCAGACGGTTTGCAGAAATCTGGAATCAGAGTTAGGCAAGAAAACAATTAATATTTTAGAAGAATGCAGGTCTGAGATTGTCACCCGCCCGATAAATTTATTTGAAGGATTTAATCCGAATAATCCCACAGCGGCCAACATGCACAAAATTTTGAGCGTTATGAAAGCCTACCCGGAAGATGAGGCGAACAGGACCCTTTTAATTGAGAGCTTCAACAAGTATATTTTCGGCATTCTTGCCAAAGCCAAACATATCATAGGACGTCAGCTCACTCAGAATGTTATGGTGGAAACAGAAAAAATACTATTGCATTTCAAAGAGCACCAATTCAAAAAGTCATCCACGAGCCAGGTGATCGACAATTTGATAAATATCTTGCATCGGGATGATCAACACGGTCAGAATGAGAATAACACCGAGCCCGCCTCAGGCGTGGTTTTGAAACCACTTAGAGATTACATGCAGTACTCCAGACCTAATGAAAAGGCCTCTTTGCTCCCACCTCAACGCTTATTTGCTGGCAACCCGTGACCCGCCATATGCCAGAAAAGAAAGTGCCGTGGTTCTGAACAAAGTCTGAATCATAAATGTGATATTTTCGGCAAAATAGTCTCTTAGCAATAGCACACAATCTGAAACGAACAATAATATTGCTGTAATTAATATTAGGTTAATTACATCGCCTATTTTACCTCCGGAATACTTTACTTTTGCCTTTTGAAACGCAATAATGATTAAGATGTATATGAACAAGGTGAAGGCCAGCACGATAAATTTAGGTGACATAACTTTAAACTCCCCCATTTCTTGCAGCGTTAAAAATACTGTTTAGTGGGTGCCTGATAGATTGACTGTTATTATAAAACCCATAATTCGGTGGTTTAAAAATCTATTAACATTTACGATATCGGCAATTTGTGTAAAAACTTAAACATTTTTATCATTCAAGGTTGCAGGAATTTATTATGCGTATCGGAATTGGGTATGACGTTCACAGACTGGTAAAGGGTCGAAAGCTGATTCTGGGCGGAATCGAAATCCCTTTTGCAAAAGGCCTGCTGGGCCACTCAGATGCAGATGTGCTCATCCACGCTGTTTGTGACGCACTTCTGGGGGCCTCAGGT
Organism: uncultured Desulfobacterales bacterium; assembly: GCA_947259865.1. Next base: position 5,436 of record CAMYNZ010000302.1, read on the forward strand.
TCAGGAGATATCGGTCGGCATTTCCCGGATACTGATCCTGAA
>CAMYNZ010000303.1 GCA_947259865.1 uncultured Desulfobacterales bacterium
CAAAGTTGAAGGTTCAAGGTTCAGGGTTCAAGGTATGGGGTGCAGGGTTCAAAGTTCAAGGTTCATAGGTTAGGGTTTAACTGGCTGTTGCGTGATGCGAGTTACGGGTTACGAGTATTCAGTTGGATGATTCCTATTTTTATAACACGTAACTCGCAACTCGTAACATCATCTTGAAAGGCAAAAACAGAAGGTTGTGTGAGATCGACAACAAATTTTTATATGTTACATGGCACCGCTAAACGCTGAGTACTTTCATCCAGTCATCTAATTCAACACCCGGTATTTCAATTTCGCTCCGGCTGCAAAAGGCCGTCAGTACTTTATGAACATCTGTGGCTGCCGTTCCTTCCAGCATCGATTCCAATTGAGCGATTGAATCTTCAGGGTAGCAGAAAAAATCACCGGATATGGAAACGCCCGACAAACGATCGTCAGAAACCTCAAAATCTGCTCGAATTAAACCCCCGGTGGCCTTGTGCATCTTGTGCTTCACGGCTACACCCGATCGAATTTTTACCGAGCGCATTGAAGGGTGCCTGCCTTTCCGAAACAGCCAGTCGTCATCGATCATTTTCAGGCCCAACTCCTTCATCTTGGATATGAGTGCATCATCTTTTTGAACATGTTCGAATGTACCCAGCACTTTTTCAAATTCTTCTGCCATCAGGGCATTTAATTTAGCTTCGTCCCACCTGGCGATTTGGTCATCATGCATTTCACGACGTATGGTGGTTAAGTTATCCTCAATGGTCTTTCGCACTTTGTCACGAAATTTCTCATCCGGAACTTTAAGAACCCGGGACATCATTTTGTAATCGAAATCCAGAATAAGGTTTCCGACAAAGACAACACAATCTCCGATCTCACCGACGCCGGTTCCTGATATTTTTCGGTTGTTAACGATTATGTCATTTACCGGTTTGTATTCTGCCGCTATATCTAATCGATGGTGCACGTTTACAATTGGTTGAAGAAACTTTTGGTAAAATGCTTTTTTAGAAGGTGGGATTGCCGGGTTGTCTTCCCGCAGAATGAGATGAAAAAAAAGCTGACCGCCATCCAGGTAGACTGCGCCTCCGCCGACCTCACGTCGAAAAATCGGGATATTGTTTTCCCGGCAAAAATCAACGTCTATTTCGTGAGTTACATCCTGGTGGTAACCGATGCAGACATAGGGTGATGCCGGTGAAACCAGAACCAGTGATTCTCGCCCCAGGTAAGCCAGGGCATGATAGATAAGCTGCGTCTCCTGCCATGGGGCTTTGCCAAGGTTGTATAATTTCATATCTTTGTATTATCCTCCCTGCACACAGGTATAATCAAAAGTGATTTTTCCGGTTAGCATTTTGTAAACCTCGCAGGAGCGGGCGACATTGAACAGAATTGTCCTTTCTCGGTGAGTTAATCCTGAGCCTAAATCAATACGAACTTTGAAAAAAGTATCCTGGGGTTTACCGTTGTGGATTTGATAGTCAATGTGGACGTCGATCCTATCAACCCGGATTTTCTTGTGATCTGCGACCGCAGAAATCGTGAGGGTTATTCAACTGCCCAGTGCGCCGACCACCAATTCGATAGGGCAACACAGATGACCGTCCGCTGCATCACGGCGGGCAACCGTAAATAATTGGCTGCCGAATTTGACCTGGGCTGCCCCGTTTTCATATGTCACGCAAGAGTAATATTTATTCATGAATGTCCGCCATTTATATTGATAACCGCTTATCCGCCGCTATACCGCAAGCGTTATTCGCAAGTCCATCACATTTGTGTTGGTCGGTCCGGTGATAAACAGATCGTCCAGTATTTTGAAAAAGTGATACGAGTCATTGTTTGTGAGGTACTCGCGGGGGTCCAACCCCTTTGCCGCGGCGCGGGTGATCGTGTCGGAATCTGCCACGGCACCTGCAGCATCCGTAGGTCCGTCGTTACCATCCGTTCCCCCGCTCAAAACGACAATATTGTCACTTGCGGCAATATCCAGGGCCGCGGCCAGGGCAAATTCCTGACACCTGCCGCCCAGGCCCGAACCGGATATCGTTACGGTTGTTTCCCCGCCGGATAGAACGCAGGCAGGGGGAGGCAAGGGATTGCCTGTTTTTACGATTTCCCTGGCAATGGCACCGTGAACGTGCGCCACGTGCTTTGTTTCACCTTCGATCATGGAAGACAGGACAAGCGTATTATAACCCAGGCTTTCCGCCTCTATTTTTGCAGCGCTGATCGCTTCAAAGTTGCTGCCCACAATCAGATTGGCAACGTTTTCAAAAACCGGGTCACCGATTTTAGGTGTTTCAGGGATGTTGTTGGCGATTCCGGCTTCGATATGCTTTACGACTGTCTCCGGCAATTTATTGAAGATAGAATATTTTTTAAATATTTCCCTGCAATCTGCAAAAGTACTTGAATCCGGAACGGTGGGTCCGGAAGCGATAACGTCCAGATCATCCCCAACCACGTCCGAAAGTATCAGCGATACCAGGGTGGCGGGATAGGCGGCCCGTGCGAGTCTGCCCCCCTTTATGCCGGAGGTATGTTTTCGGATTGCGTTGATTTCATGTATGGTTGCACCGCAGGAAAGAAGTACTTTGATGGTGTCCTGTTTATTTTTGAGGGTCAGACCCTCGGCCGCAAGGGGCAGCAGGGCAGAACCGCCACCGGACATCAAACACAAAACCAGGTCATCCTTGCCGGCATCGCTTGCAAGGCTCAGGATGGCCCGTGAACCGGCTTCACCATTTTCATCCGGCACGGGNACATGCTCCACTTCGACCGTGTGACCATACTTTACATTGACGATACCGCTTTTAATCCGATTGCCGATCAAATCCTCGATGGCAGCGGCCATTGGGGCGGACGCCTTGCCGGCACCGATCACAAATATATTGTGAAATTTGGAAAGATCATAGTTCCGATCTCCAACAAAAAGATGATCCCCATCCATTCGGCAATAATTTTTTACAGCCGCACCCGGTTCCACGGCCTTTAGTCCTGAATTAAAGATGCTGACGGCATCCTCCCTCATCGTTTGTATATCTTTTAATTTTGACTTCATACGGTTGCCCCCGGCATATCTGGATTGGTTGTTTCACAAAATAACTGTATCCTTAACCTGGTCCATGTTACCCTCAACAGACCAAATGTCAAGCATGACAACCGCTTTAAATCATGCCGTTCAACGTATCTCCCCCAGAAACACCTTGACATGACAATAAAAAAAAGCTAGCAAAATGCCTTATTGTGGCATACACATCTTTTGCAGAAGCTGCACCGATCCTTGGGCACATTTAGTTGTACTAATTCTCGAAATGAAAAAAATACCTGCGCTACTTTTGGTGGCAATAACATGGGTGCTTTGTAGTGATGAATCCTCCGCTTCCTGGCTGATTGACGCTGCAAAATTTCACATTTCGGCCCACGGTCAGACCTCCTGTCAGGATTGCCACTCCAACCTAACCGATGAAGACTTTCATCCCAATCCGGAAGATGTGAATAAAAAACTGGCGGACTTTTTCAATTTTGATCAATGTCTGGCGTGCCATGATGAGATCATGGATGATCTGGACAGCGGTGTCCATGGATCTGAAAAGATCGATCCTATAAAGGATTATGAAGATTGCCTTGGGTGCCACCACCCGCATTACCAGCTCCGGCTGACGGAAAATTCCGCGGGACAATTCGATCCTTCCCGGTCCATTGATGAGCAATGCGGGGCCTGTCATGACCCGCAATCATCTTTGCCATCATTTTCATCAGAGGACGAGAAGTGTATGGCCTGCCACCGGCACCATGACCGTCTGGATGCCGCCAAAAAGGAGAAAATTTCTCCACTTTGTTTTCACTGCCACGGCAACAGAGGAAACAATGCACAGCTAATCACAGGAAAACGGGTTTCTCTGATCGATGAAAATAATTATACGTCAACACCGCATGCCGGTATCGACTGCAGGTTCTGCCATCTGCAGGCAGTACAATTCGGTCACGGCAGTCAAAAGCAGGGAGATTGCCGCCAATGCCACACCCGGCATGACGCCAAGGTGGCACACGACCCCCACTCCCTGGTTGATTGTCAGACATGCCATTTGGAGGGTATCGAACCCCTGAGAGATCCTGAGTCCAAGGTCGTTGGCTGGGAAAAAGCCAAAACTACCGGGACCCCATCCCTTATACACAACATTATTGTGACGGATGACGAAACAGTCTGCCGCAGATGTCATTTTAAGGGAAATCAATTGGGCGCAGTCTCCATGATTCTTCCCGCCAAGAGTATTGTGTGCATGCCCTGTCATGCCGGCACCTTTTCGGTGGGAGATTTCACGACCATTTCCGCTTTGGCTATCTTTCTGGCCGGATTAATGATGACCGCCACTGTCTGGTTTTCAGGAGCCCTGCCGGGCAAAGGCAGCACCAATCCATTGGTTAAAGCGTTTCAGTTGCTGATGACCGCTTTCAGGGCTCTTTTTTCTGCTAAAGTCATTCCTGTAACCAAAACTTTGTTTTTTGATGTATTTTTGCAAAGACGATTACACCGGCGCTCCGTAAAACGCTGGGTGATCCACGGCTTGATTTTTTTCCCGTTTGTTTTTCGCTTTTTCTGGGGGATGATAGGCCTTTTTACCTCCATCTGGCTGCCGGACCGATCCATTGCCTGGGCCCTGCTGGATAAAAACAACCCTACCGCTGCGTTTCTGTTTGACCTGACGGGGATAATGATAGCTCTGGGGGTTATTTTTGCTTTGCTGAGAGACCGCTCTTCCCGAACCGATCGTCCAACGGGTTTACCGCCCCGGGATCGATGGGCACTGGGCTTGATCGGGGGCATCGTCGGCATCGGTTTTATTCTGGAGGCTATGCGAATTGCCATGACGGGATGGCCGTCGGGTTCGGGATATGCCGTCATCGGATATGCACTAAGCAAACTATTTTCAGGAATGAGCAGCCTGGTAGATATCTACGGGTATGTGTGGTATATACACGCCATTTTGACCGGTGCATTTATTGCCTATTTACCATTCAGCCGATTGATGCACATTATCATGGCGCCGGTGGTCCTGGCGATGGATGCGGCCACTGATCAAGAACACAAGAGAATGTAGCTTTTGGGGGAGATAAAAAGAAATTTTTCATCTTGGGCAACAGAAATTTATTTAACGGTGTTATGACCGCGTTGAAAGCCTTTTGCTCGCTCAGCGACTATTTTGGGGACGCCCGCTTTGCGGTGCTAAATCAAAAGAACTCGACCTCGCATACGCTCGGGACTCAGACAGCTTTTGATTTTTTACGCGCCACTTCAGCTGGCGTCTTGATCCCAAAATACTCGAATGTCGCTCGCAAAAACCTTTCAACTGCTTCCGTTTGAGTCTTTACAGTTTACACAGTAAACTCATATTATGAGTTTAAAGGATCTCATCATGGATGAAAAAATAAAACAGGCTCTGATCGACATTGTGGGAGAAAAAAATTATACTGATGATCTTATTGATATGGTTTCCTATTCATACGATGGATCCCAGCACAAGCAGAGGCCCGGTTGTGCCCTTTGGCCCGAAACGGCCAAACAGGTATCTGAAGTTCTCATGCTGGCCAATAGTGAAAAGATCCCGGTTATTCCTCGAGGGGCGGGAACCGGCCTTTCCGGGATGGCAATCCCCGCCAAGGGCGGCATCGTTCTCGATCTCAGCCACATGAATCAAATTCTAAAAGTCAGTATCGAGGATCGGCTGGCCGTGGTACAGCCCGGAGTCGTGTATGCCGACCTGGAGAAAGCGCTGACTCCCTATGGATTTTTTTTCCCTCCCGATCCGGCCAGTGGAAAAGTGGCCACCCTGGGAGGCAACGTGGCCACCAACGCCGGCGGTCTTAAAGGCGCCAAATATGGTACAACCCGGGACTATGTTTTGGGACTCCAGGTGATCCTGCCGGATGGGCGGATCATGCGAACCGGTTCAAGTGCCATGAAAAGCGTATCGGGTTATGACCTGACCCGGCTTTTTGTGGGTTCTGAAGGTACCCTGGGCGTCGTCACGGAGATAACTCTAAAGGTTAATCCGAAACCGACCGCAACCAGCACGGCCCTGGCCACATTTGACAAATTGGATGATGCCGGACAAGCCGTCAGCCAGATCATGTACAGCGGTATTATTCCGAGCGCTCTGGAGATTTTAGGGCGCCATACGATCCTGGCCATCAACCAGAATACAGACCTCAATCTGCCCGAGGTAGACGCCATGATCCTGGTTGAAACCGACGGGTTTACCCCGGAAGAGACAAACTACCAATTACAAGAGGTCATCAAAGTTTTCACCAAAAATAACCCCAAGGAGATCAAACAGGCCAAAACAGAAGAAGAAGCCATCGAACTGTGGGCGGCTCGCAAGTCCGCCTATGGGGTTCTGGCCAGGATAAAAACCCATTTTGTGCTTGAAGATGTAACCGTGCCCATGGGTAACATCGCCGATTTGCTCAAAGGGGTTGAAGCCATAGCGGAAAAATACAATCTGCAGATTGCAACCTTTGGCCATGCCGGCGACGGCAATCTGCACCCTCAGATTTTGTATGATGGTTATGATCCGGACGAGATTGAGCGGGTGGAAGCGGCCTGTGCCGATCTATTTCGATTGGCCATCGATCTGGAAGGAACGCTTACCGGGGAACATGGCATCGGATTGTCCAAGGCTCCATTTATGACCTTGGAGCATGATTCGGTTGCCATGGATGTGATGCAAACCCTCAAAAAAACGTTTGATCCAAACAATATTTTAAATCCCGGCAAGATGGCGTTGGAAGCGTAGCATGACTCATGGCAAAGCCTTTGTTTGGTCAGAGCTATGAACGATTAAATTTATGATAAGTTACTGATGCTGGATACTCGATACTGGATGCTGGATGAAGAATTCCAATTTGATTGTCTTGCAGTAATTCTGAGATCGGATCAGACCGTCATTCCGGCGGACGCCGGAATCCAGTCGTTTAATATGGTTATGGACTCCGGCTTAGGCCGGAGTGACGGACATAGGGACCTTTTATGATTTCGTCAAATTTGTATCCAGCATCGAGCGTCCCCGCTTGCCTCGCCTGAGCGGCTCGCGATGGCGGGCAGGCAGTATCCAGCATCTGATCATATCAAGCACACACTATTTTAATCTATAACCAAGCGAGTACCATCAAAATTTAATTTTAATTAACAAGGAGAAAATATGGAGGCCAAGTACGACTTTGCCAGAAAATATCGTGAACAAATCCTAAAATGCTCCAAATGCGGTTTTTGCCAGGCGGTATGCCCGGTTTATGGAGCGACCATTCGTCCCGCTTTCAACGCCCGCGGCAAAATGCTGATTTTAAAAGAGGTCATGGACGGAGAAATCGAACTTAACGACGAGCTCATCGAAACCCTGTTTCAGTGCACCACCTGTGCCAATTGTTTTGAAAACTGTCCCTCTGATGTCAACGTACCCGAGATCATCAAACAGGT